>SYKL01000024.1 GCA_005797785.1 Pseudomonadota bacterium
AAACCTAGCCGACCAAGCACCATAGGCTCCAGGAGTTGCGCGCGCTCCGCCCAGCGCAGGTAGACCTCATACAGCTGGCGAGAACGCTCAAACTCCCCTCGAATCCGGGCTAATTCGGCGAGTCCGAAACGTCCCTCCATCAGCAAATCCGTCGCACCAAGCTCTTCTGCGATGGTCATCGCCTCGCGAAATAACCGCTCAGCATCCTCCAAAAACAGCCGCTGGCGCTGAACCACTCCGCGCCCTTGAAGGGCCCGAGCTACTCCCAAGCGATCGTCACCCTCCTCAAAACCCGCTTCCGCCTCCACATACAGGTCTTCGGCCTCATCGAAGGCGCCCTTCCGCCGAGCGACCAGGGCCTGACCAAACGCCGCTTCCGCCGACCCTCGGCGATCACCCAATTGATTGCACCGGTTCAACACGC
Organism: Pseudomonadota bacterium; assembly: GCA_005797785.1. Taxonomy (GTDB): domain Bacteria; phylum Myxococcota_A; class UBA796; order UBA796; genus SYKL01. The sequence continues at coordinate 425 of SYKL01000024.1, forward strand.
GGGTGAACAGAATGTCGGCACCTTGGAAATTCCGTTTCTGCTGCTCCACCCAGGCCAATCCAGCGATCGCCGCCGCCTCGATCGGAACATTCTTGTGTTCCTTCGCCTGCTTCATCGCCTCTACGTACAAGCGTTCGGACTCCGGAAGTTGGCCCGACATTCGGGCGCACCACCCCATCCCAACGGCTGCTTCGGACGCCCCATCCACAAAACCACCTTCGCGAAAGGCTTCCCGAGACAGCGAAAACTCCGGCATGGCCTCCGTGGCCGCCCCGGCCATCTGCCACGAACGTCCCTTCCAAAGCCGCGCCCAACCCCTGGGGATGAGGTCGCTTTGATGTTGCGCCGCTTCAACCGCGAGAGATGCAGCTTGCTCCAACTCGCGGGTCCTCCCCCGGCGCCAGGCGTGCTCCGCCGCTCGAAGCAATTTATCCAGCGCCACCGCCCAATTTCCGGCCAGGGCGGCATGCCGCCCCACTTCCAATGCGACCTCCGCACCCGACTGCTCGCCATATTTGGCCCACGCGTCGGATACCCGCCCATGAAGCTCGATAACGTCGGAACGCGCCTCGGCCTGCGACGCCGCGGCCTGGTGGAGCAAGTTGTGATCGAATGCTACCCCGCCCTGCCGCTCCTTCCACACGCCACAACCCAGGATAAACCCAAACAGATCGGGGTCCACCAAAGTCTTGAACAGCCCCAGGGGCACCGACTGGCCGGCGAGCGCCGACAAGTGCACCGCATCAATAAACCCGTTGCGATCACCAGAACTCGCTGCAAGACCTTCGAGCCGTGCACGGAACAACGCCTCGGCGTCGGCCGGGAGGACCGCATCTGCGTCCACTCCTGGAGCCAAACCGAACTTCAACGCTCCGGTATCCACCAGCCAGCCGCGAACAGCCCATTCCTGCAAGAGCTGCCGCGCAAACAGCGGATTGCCTTCGCATCGGCGCGCCACCTTCTCGGAAAGAGAAGGTGCAAGGCTTAACATCTCTTGCAAGAGGGCTTCAGTGCCCGCGCGATCGAGGCGAGGCAAATCCACCCGCATTGCGCCCAAAGCAACCAAATGGTCGATCCGTTCCGCCAACGCTGGATTTCCAGAGAGCTCCTCGGATCGAACCGTCGCCATCACCAACCACCGGCGGTCGAGCCCATCGTGGGCGTTCTGAAGGACAGACTCCGCGATCGCCAGTCCGTCACCGTCCTCCACGGCCCAGTGGGTCTGGTCCAGGATCAGGCAGGATAAACCTCGCCACGAGCGTGCATCCAGGTGGCGATACACCTCGCGCAAACCGTACCCGATCGCCACAGGCTCTTCGCCAGGGTTTTCGAGCCCGCACCAACGCGCAAGAGTAGAAGCTTCTTCGCGCACTTTTTCATCGAGCTGCCCGCGTTCGCGGGCGAGACGCCGCGCAAGGCGGGCCTCCAAAGATGCGCGGGTTTCATTCCATGGACGCAGCATCGCCTTGGCGGAACCGGCGTAACCGTCATCCGGACCTGCGGGCTGCTGCCAACTCATGGCGGTCGTTTCCGCCCAACCTCCCTCTTGAAGCGCTCTCGAAATGCTCTCGACAAGGATGGTTTTGCCCGACCCAGCCTCTCCCACCACGATCGCCACCCGGCTCCGTCCGTTTCGCACGACATCGGTGGCCAGCGACCACAATTGTTGGCGTTCGTCAGCCCTTCCCACCATCGGAAGCTCTCGAAGCGCAAACAACGCCAGCGATGCGCGAGCGGTTGCCCCCAAGCCTTGCTCTGAAACAGGATGATCTGGAAGAGCGCTGGGGCGCGGCCGATTCCAAACGGGTACGCCAAACTGAAACGCCCGCGCCACCTCTTCAGAAAGTTCGTCCGGATCGAGAAAAGTTCGTCCGGAATCTATTCCTTTTGCAACTGGTATTGCGGCTGCCAGCGGCCGCATACGGACGGCATCAGCGCCTTGCAGTGCAGGGCTTTCGACTACGCCATTGGCTTCTCCCAACGCCAGCAACTCGGTGCGGAGGTCCGCCGCCAAGTCGTAGCGCGAGAGCGGCTCGGCGGAGAGGAGGTTGACGAGGATGGCCTCCAACCCCGCCGGAACCGAGATCCCCTCACGGATGGTCAACCGCGGAAGCGTGGCATCCAGCGGTGTTCTCCCCGGCTCGAAGGGAAGCGTGCCCGAAATCAAGTCCCAAAGAATAACGCCAAGCGAAAACAGATCGGTCCACGGTCCATATTCCCGCGGTAGGCCTAGTTTCTGCTCCGGAGCCATAAACCCGGGCGTGCCCTCCACTCGTCCTTTTCGGCGCGCCAGCTGTGAACCGGCGTTGGCCAAACCCAGATCCGCAAGCCAAACATGTCGCCGGCCGTCCGCTCCCGTGTACAACAACACATTCTCGGGCTTCAAATCCCGATGCAACACATCCCGCGCGTGAAGGTGGCTCAGCGCGTCCAGCAGCTGCAAGACCAATCGGCGCAATTCGCTCCAAGACAACTGCTCTTCCCGTAACGCTCCGAAGCTGCCTGCATCAGCGAGGGCTAGGCCCAAAAAAGGCGTTCCGTCGGGCAACTCCCCATAGTCGTGGAGGGGAACGATGTTCGGATGCGCAAACCTCGCCGCCATCCGAACTTCCAGATCGAACAGCTTCCGAAACCGATGGTCTGACGCCAGATCTGGTCTAACCACCTTCAGCGCGACGGGGACGTCCAACACCACGTCGCGGGCTTGAAGCACCCGTCCCATGCCTCCCTCACCCAGCAAAGGGCGGGTAGGATGCAACACATAGCGAGAGGGTAGTTCGATCTCCAACGCCGCATCGCCCCAAGTCTCCCCATTATCGCCTATCGCTCGCGCCGTGGATAGGACGTCGCCGGAGGTCGCATGGGGCTCACCCAAGTCCTGATGGCGCGTTGGTCCGATGCAACGGGCATTGCGATCGTCGCAGCTGACGAGAAAATCTCCTGGCCCGAGCTCGACGATCGCATTCGCCGAGCTGCCACTTGGTTGGAAATCCACGGCGTCCAAGCCGGCGATGTGGTCGCTCTGCAAACCGACCGGTCACCGTTATTTTTGGAGATGCTGCTCGCAGCGATTGGACTGGGGGCATGCGCACTCCCCGTCAATGATCGCTATTCACCGCCGGAAATTCGATACCTGCTGGAGGATTCCAAGGCGAAACTCGCGGTCCTCACCGCGCGAGCTCACCCGGAGTTCCCAGACTCCTTCAACGAAAGCTCCCTTCGCGCGGAGCTATCGACGTGTGAGCCCCACCCCTTGGCGTTAGATCCGGCGGAGGAGTCGCCGGCATTTATCGCGTATACCTCAGGAACTACCGGAAGGCCCAAAGGAGCTGTGCTTTCCCACGCCAATGTGCTGGCCACCGTGCGTGCACTCCACGAAGCATGGCATTGGTCCAAAGAAGACGTCCTGTTGCATGCGCTGCCGCTGTTTCACATCCATGGGCTGTTTGTCGCCCAGTTTGGTGCCTTATACGCCTGCGCACGTACGCTTTGGGCGAAGGAGTTTCAACCTGACCGGATTCTGCGCACCCTAGAACACGAACGCTGCACGATCTTCATGGGAGTGCCTACTTTCTACCACCGCTTTCTTCAGTTGCCGCTCGAGTTCCACGCGGATCTGACCCCTATGAGGCTGTTCACGTGCGGCTCCGCAGCGCTACCCGCCCCCACACTAGAAGCCTTTCAACAACGTTTTGGTCACCAAATCCTGGAACGTTACGGCATGACGGAAATCGGCATTGCGGCCAGCAACCCATTCAACGGGGTTCGCAAAGCGGGTTCGATCGGTCGCCCGCTTCCAGGCGTTAAAGCAAAAATTATCGAGCATGGATCGGAGTGTTCACCGGGCGAAAAGGGCGTCCTTCATATTCAGGGGCCGGGGGTTTTCGCGGGATACCTAGGTCGGCCGGATGCCACCGCCACCGCACTCGTCGACGGCTGGATGAACACAGGAGACATCGCCCACCAGGATACCGATGGTTACATCTATCTTTCCGGCCGTACCGGCGAGATGTTGATCAGCGGCGGTTTCAACGTCTACCCCGCCGAGATCGAGGCCGTTTTACTCAAACATCCTGCCATTTTGGAGGCTGCCGTCATCGGCGTACCCGATTCAGATCTGGGAGAAAGACCGGTCGCCAGCCTGGTCACGACCGACGCATTTACAGACGTCAGCTTGTTGGAACTCCTCAAAGCGAACCTCGCTCCGTACAAACAGCCGCGATACTGGCGCCGCGTACCCCAACTCCCTCGGAATGCCATGGGCAAAGTACTGAAAGACCAGTTGAAGAATGACTGGGCCAAAATCCATATTCGACGGGCCACACTCGCCGACGCCAATCGATTGATCACCAGCAATCGGGCGATGGGTCTCGAAACTGAACAAGTCGTGTTGGACGAACACAAATCCCAACAGGGTGTCCTGCAGCTATTGGCGGATCCCAGCCTGGGAACCTACTACATCGCCGAAATCAACGGCATGTATGTGGGCCAATGCATGATCACCAAGGAATGGAGCGACTGGCGCGCCACGCAAATCTGGTGGATTCAAAGCGTGTATGTCCCACCAGAACAACGCAACAAAGGCGTATACCGTTCTTTATATGCGGAAATGGGCGCCCTGGCTGAAGCGGAGGGCGCCGCCGGACTGCGTCTGTACGTCGACGTTCGCAACGAACGCGCGCGCGCAGTCTACGAAAAACTTGGTATGAACGGAGAACATTACCAGATGTACGAGCGAATGTTCGACCGCTGACGACTTTCGTCGCCCGGGTTACATTGGCGAGCTGGAGACCCGATGATCCCTGGATCCTGCCACCTCGCCCCCGGACGCTGGGAGCCCGCGATTCACGCCGGATTGGAGCGAATGGTTCGTGAACACGGCCGGTCCGGCGGCCAGTGGGACCCACACCATCGTCCACTCGCGACCTTCGACTGGGACAATACGGCCATTTTGGGGGACATCGGTGAAGCGGTCCTGGACTACCTCGACGAACGCGATCAGACCCAACGCTCCCTGGAATATGAGCGTCAATGCGAAGAATTCGGCAAGCCTGTGGGCTATCCCTGGGCCGCCTACCAGATCGCCGGCCTTCGCGAGCACGAAGCCCGAGCGTTGACCCTTCAGGTGATCGACACGTGGATGGCCCGAGGAAAAATCACGTTTCGGCCTGAAATTCGCGACCTGATCGCCGTGATGCAACACCAGGGCTGGGAGGTGTGGGTCGTTAGCGCCTCGGCTGAGCCTTTGGTCCGGACCTTCGGACAATTCTATGGGATTGGCCCCGATCATACCATAGGCATGCGATTGAAAATGGACGATTCGGGCCGCTATCTTCCCGCCCTCTCCGGTCCCAACACTTACCGCCAAGGGAAAGTGCAAGCCATCGACGAGATCATTGGCCGCCGTCCTGTATTTGCGGCTGGCGACACCGACACCGACATCGATATGCTTCGAAGCGCGCGATATGCGTTGCTCATGGACCGCGGCAGCGCCGAGGTTCGCCAAGCCGCCGAAGCCGGGGGTTGGTGGGTTCAGCCCCCGGGGTGGTAGGTGCCAACTGGATTATTGATCGTCAACTTCGGAGGCCCTCAAAGCCCCGACGAGCTGGTACCTTTTTTGCAACGGCTCTTTCGTCAGGTGTTGCCCCTGCCGGAGGCACTCAAGCCGCTGATCGTCCCCCGCCTGGCGGCATCACGGGCAAAAAAGGTAGGTCCCAACTACCAAGCCATCGGCTGGTCGCCCATCATCCCCGAGACCGGGCGGCAAATGTCCGCTTTGATTGATGCGCTCGGCGAGGGCGCTCCGCCTACTGCCATGGGAATGATGTTCTCCGAACCGTCCGTCCAAGACGCGCTTCGCGAGCTCAAGACCCAAGGTGTGGACCGCATCGTCGCATTGGCGATGTTCCCGCATTTCAGCCTTGAAACGACCGTTCCTGCGTTTCAAAGGGTGTCGGACGGGCTGGTGGCCATGGGAGAACCGGACTTACCGGTGCACTATCTACCGCCGTTTTACGATCATCCGCTTTATATCCAGTCTCTGGTAAATACCATCAAGAGAGGCCTCCAGAACCTCCCGGGGGAAGGACCGGTTCACCTTCTTTTTTCCGCACATGGTCTCCCCCAATATGTTGTGAACAAAGGGGATCCATACCCCGACCAGATTCGCGAGACGGTTCGCCGGGTGATCACGACGCTGGAATGGGCGGATCCGGTAGATCTCTCCTGGCAAAGCCGGGTCGGTCCCACCCGCTGGCTTGCGCCCTCCACCACGGAAATGGTCTCTGACCTTGGAAAAAGAGGGGTCCAGCGACTTCTTTTTGTGCCCGTCAGCTTTGTCGGGGAACACATCGAAACCCTTCACGAAATCGACATCGAACTGTCGGAACACGCGCGTTCCGCCGGGATTCCTCACGTCGGCCGCGCGCCGGCGCTGGGTTTAGATGCGGATTTCATCGCTTGCCTGGCGGATCTCACCCGTTCCGCGCTCAAGCGTTTTGAACACTACCAGTGTGTCCGGTGCCTACTGCCAAAACCTGCGGAACATCGCCGACAAAAGACGTGCCCCAACTGCCGCTTCTCTACTCCCGCGTATCTCTCCCGCGGCAACGCTTTTTTGGCCCACTGACGCCAAACGTCAGCCCCAAGCAAACTTCATTCGACATCCGAAGGAAAGAGTTGCGACCCCTGAGCCATTCGCGCTAGGGTGCGGCAACGCCGAGGACCGCTGATGCACTTCAACGACCTACAAATCCCACAGGTCGAAACTCGGCTTGATGACGAGTTGGCTCCAGCCCCGTCGTGGACCATGGCGGTGCACCACGAAGGGGAAAATCTCTTCGCTCTTTACATTGCTCCTTTCGATCCTGCTGATTTGGTCTCAGCGCTGTCGAAACACTCCGACCGTCTGTTTTCGGTAAGCTCGAAATGGGGAGTTCAAGCCGTTGAACCAGTAACCATTCCCGATGTAGCCCTCCGAACTGCACCGTTGGAACTGGTCCACGTGTCTCAGGGCGCGCCACGCGTCGATACCGCGTTGCTCGCTTCGCCTCATCGCGCCGTGGACATCGAGGATCCCGATGCTTTCGGCGTATCGATCTCCGACGACGACCATGCAGTGGTCTTCTCGCGGGATCGAGAGCTTTTGAACGACGTCATTCGTGGGTATTTAAGCGCCCGAATCCGCGAAACCGGGCTGTCCGACGTCGATGTCCCCGAATCCGCCACAGACCGCCTCACTTCGCCGATCGAAGAGGCGGAATGGCAAGAAGTGACCCTGGTTTGGCATCAGGGACATCCTGTGTTGTGTACTTCGCAGGTGTCACACGGGCGGGTGCGCACCTTTCAGACCCGATGGTTGCTTTTTCCCTCCCCGGTTTGAACCAAACCGGCTAGACGAAGCAGCTCATGCAAATTCGGCTTGCCAGTCCCGCCACCGCTCCTGAACTCGTTGAGGAACTCCGAACGGCGGCCTATGTGGCGCTGGATACGGAGTTTCACGCTGAGCGGCGCTACCTTCCGCAGCTGTATCTGCTGCAACTGCACGTTCCCGGCGGACACGCATGGATTGTGGATCCATTGGACCAGGAGACCCTCCCCGCCATCGCGTTAGGGCTACAGTCTTGCACTTGGTTGGTTCACAGCGGCTATCAGGACATTCGACTGATCCAACAGGCCATTGGGGCGGTTCCAGCGAGCGTCCTCGACACCCAGGTAGCGGCCGGGCTCATCGGCGTCGTTTACCCTGCCTCCTACGCACATTTAACCGAAATGTACCTGGGAAAGCACCTCGCAAAGACGGAGACCCTCTCAGACTGGAGCAGGCGCCCCCTATCGCGGGATCAGCTGAACTATGCCGCAGACGATGTACTGTTTTTGCCGACGCTCTGGGAGACCCTGCTTGAGAACGCCAGACAACTCAAACGCGAAAGCGCTGTACTGCCCGCCTGTCTGGAGGCCCTAGAAAAAACACTCCTCTGTCCAACTCATTGGCGAGATGTACCCGGCGCGCAGGGCCTTTCACCGAGCCAAGCAGCCGTTCTAGAACAGGTTTTTGACTGGCGCGAGACGGTTGCCCGCGAGTCCGACCAACCCGCCAAGGCCGTGCTCCCGGATCCACTCTTGTTGGAAATCGCCAAGCGCCAACCCGCCTCGATCAACGATCTTCACGCGGATCGGCGCCTGCCGAAAAATCTTGCGCGCCGGTGGGGGGAGGAAATCCTTCAACGGATCCACCGTGGGTTAAGCACCGAACCCGACCAACAACCAAGGGTATTAGGCCGAGGAACAGCCGAATCCCGCCAGGTTGCATGGCTGGAATTGTTTGCAGAGGCGCTGGGGCAGACCATGGGGTTTGCCGGCCGACTGGTGCTCCCGCATCGCCTCGCCGAACAGATTGTGTTGTACAAACCTGAATCTCGGAGCGACTTACGCTTCGCGTTGTCGCCATGGCGGGACGACCTCATCGGGGACCAACTATGGGCCGCCGTAAATGGTCGCATAAACCTATCGATTTCCGATTTCGACGTGCGACAGCAAGTGTCTACGCCTCCCTGAAAAAAAACTTTTTTATCGAATTGCAGTATTTACTCCGGCACATACTCGCCCGCGCCGCCAACCGAGCGAAAAAACCCTTGCAGCGCCACCCAAATCGCCGTAAATGAGGATCACGGAGCTTGCAAAGAGCCCGTTGCAAATCGAAATCTAAAATATATGGAGCTTCACATGCTTACGAACTTCTTCCGCGACGAGAATGGTGCCACCGCTATCGAGTACGGCCTGATTGCATCGCTCATCGCGGTCGTCATTATTGCCATTCTCACCACCCTCGGCACCTCCTTGAACACCAAGTTCACCGAAGTTGAAGCCGGCGTTAGCGCCAACTGATCGCTCTCCGCTCCGGCGGAAGCAACTGAGCGGCGACTCCATAGGGCCAACTTTTGTGGCCCGGGAGTCGCCGCTTCTGTTTTCGGTCTCCCCTTTTTACCCCGACTGTCAGCCCAAAAACCAGCGTGACTCTACAACTCGCGTTACATTGTAAGCGCTTCGGAACTCTTTCCGATAGTGTTGGTATGTTGAAGAGGCCTCGGGGGTTTTATGGCACAGCGAACAGGTGGACGCGGTCGCGCAGCGATTTTTCTATTTGTCTCGGCAATAGCTGCTCTCGCCGCCTGTGGAATCATCTGGTTGGTATTCCACAATCTGCAGCAAGAATTGGCCGTCGCCCAAGCCCCTCCTCCTACGGTGACGGTGGTTGCAGCCAAGCGCACCTTGTACCAGGGTCAAACCCTGACTTCCGAGGATCTGGAGCAACGGGAAGTCGAGCCGGACTATGTGCCGCCTACCGCCTATCGTACCGTAGACGAATTGATCGGCCGGGTTCCGCAAGAACGCATCCTTCAGGGCGAATACATTCGCGCCGAGCGATTGGCTTCCTCCGGCGCAGGAGTGGGCCTCAATGCGATCATTCCACGCGGTCAGCGCGCTCGTTCCATCAACATCACCGATGGATCCGCCGTATCGGGCTTCCTCAATCCCGGAAATTACGTCGACGTGTTGGTCACGATCAAGCCCGACCGAGAAGCCAAGGGCAGCGGCGGTAGCAAAGCCAAGGATGACGACTACCGCACCATCACCCTCCTGCAAAACGTGAAAATCTTGGCAGTGGACTCTCGACTTGGTGCAGGCGACGCCGAAAGTGAGACCGGCCGCGATGGCAACACCTACCGCCCATCAGTGACCCTGGCCGTGACCCCCGAAGAAGCGGAGCGAATTACCCACGCCCAGGTCGAAGGCGATGTGACCTTGACCCTGCGCAATGACATCGATTCCACCCAGGTCGACACCAATGGTGCCAGGGCCGAAAAGATCCTCGGGAAACCGGACCAAGTAGTTATCACTTTCAAGGACGTAAAGACCAAACCCCGCCCACGCGTTGAGGAAGAGATGCGCAGTCTAAGCGTCATCAAGGGGCAGAAGGTCGAAGTCAAGAAACAAAAAGTCCCCGCTCCACGCTAGAAATTACAACCTCCTGTTGCGCTTACGGTGGAACACATCTACCGTCGGCGGCACGCACTACCCTGTTCTGTTGAGGACCCGATGTTCCAGAGATTCACGAAAGCAGCCTTTTCTACATGCCTCTTGTTCATCTTTGGTGGCGAGGCATTGGCTCAAGACAAGCCCCTTTGGCTGGACATTGAGCTCGGCAAGAGCACCGTGGTGGACATCCCAAGCACGGCCAAGGCCGTTGCCGTCACCGATCCGACCATCGCCGAGCCGGTGTTGTTGGGTGGGCTCAACCGGGTCATGGTCCAAGGAAAGGCCGTAGGTACCACCGACTTCGTCATCCAGCAGCAGGGATCTGCTCCGCCCATTTTCTACCAGGTGGTCGTCCACCGCGACCTGTCCGACATGGTGCGGCGGGTTGACGAGATCGTCGAGGGCGAGCCGCCCAACATCTACCCCCTGGACCAGCGCATCGTGGTGGAAGGTCCCGTTGCGGACCTCGAAACCCTTGAGCGCATCGCTCAGATCGCAAAGGTCTACGACGACGAGTTCGTCAACCTCATGTCCGTCGAAGGCGATCACCAAGTCCAGCTGGAAGTCGTTTTTGCCGAGGTTTCCCGCACCGGATTGCGCGAACTCGGATTGAACGTTCTCTGGGGCGACTCGAACTTGGGCATCGGCATGATGGGCCCCAATGCCACGGGCAGCTCGTTTGTGTCGCATCCTCAGCTGGTGGACACCATCAGCAGCGGCTTGGTTCCCCCTGCTGCCGCCGGCGCATTCAACGTCCTCGGCTACATCGGTGCGATCGACCTCGCGACCATCATTTCCGCGATGGACGATCAGCGGATCTCCAAAATTCTTGCGCAACCCACCCTGGTGGCATTGTCCGGCCAGCAAGCGGAATTCCTGTCCGGCGGTGAGATCCCCGTGCCCGTGCCATCCGGCAACGGCAACATCTCCATCGAGTACAAAGAATACGGTATTAAGCTTGGTTTCGTCCCGACTGTACTCGGTGGCGACGTGATCGACGTCCGGGTTCAAGTCGAGGTTTCTCAGCTCGATCCCGCCAACAGCACCAAGGTGCTCGCCATCGAAGTTCCGGGCTTGCTCGCGCGCAAGGCCAAGAGCCATTTGCGCATCGGCAACGGTATGACCTTCGCCATGGCGGGACTACTCACCGAAAAGACCTCCTCCACCCGCGCACAAGTGCCGGGGTTGGGCGCCATCCCGGTGTTGGGCACCTTCTTCCGGTACACCAAGCACGTGAAGGAAGAAACCGAGCTCATGATTTTCGTGACGCCTCGGTTGGTTCGCCCCCTTGGCCCAGGCGAAGTTCCAGCCGCTCCCGGCACCACGGACAATGCAAACCCCAGCGATTTGGAGCTCTTCCTTCTGGGAATGCTTCACCACGGTGGTTCGCGAACTGCCGAACCTACCGGCGAAGTCGGCCTTCAGCGTTAATCGGAGACACTCGTGAGGAACGTCGGAAAAGGTCGTACCGCAGCATCCGTTGTTCTCGTTGGCCTGGACAACGAAGACATGGGGCAAGTGCGGGAGGCGCTCGCAGCTGAAGCCGTTCTACCCTCGGCTTCGGTAAGTTTCGGTGATGCGATCGAGGTGGTCCGCCGCGGGCGCCCCGACGTCGTCATCATCGGAATCAGCCAAGCTCGAGAGGGTGCCCTCGCGCTCGCGCAGGCGTTACTCAAGGAAGTGCCCGGTACCGCTTTAGTCGCACTCGCGGATCGCAGCGATGCAGACGCCATTCTCGCAGCATTGCGGTCTGGCTACAAAGAGTATGTTGTCCTTCCGGACGACGCCAACCGCCTGCGACAAGCGGTGCACGAAGCAGCATTCGCGCCGAGTGAGGGTGGCGAGCAAGGCTTGGTGGTGGCGATGGTCGGCGCAAAGGGGGGCGTTGGCTGTACGCTTCTATGCACCAACCTCGCGGCCGAATTGGCGGGCATCCACCGAGTCATCTGTATCGACCTCGACTTCTCCGAGGGGGACGTCGCGTCGATGCTCGACGTCACGCCAAAAGACCCCATCACCGATTTGTTGCCGCGCGCCGATCGCGTCGACGAGCGCATGTTGACCGGTTCGGTCGCCGTGCACAAAAGCAAGCTTCACGTTCTGGCCCAACCCAACGAGCTCGACCGCATTCAGGAAGTTCGCGCGGACGACGTCTACGCCATCATCCACGCCGCGGCGAAAGGCTACCAATTCGCGCTGCTCGATTGTGGCAGCCATTGGGATGAAGCTGTCGCTATCTCTCTTTCCGTGGCGGACCTGGTCGTCATCGTCACCACCCCAGACGTCGTATCGGTGCGCGATGCCTACCGCCGAATCAAGCTCTTCGAATCCCAAGGATTGGAACGCGATCGGATCCGCCTGGTGGTGAATCGGTACTCCAAGACGGCATTCGTCAAAAACGCTGATATCGAAACCAACCTTCAGGTGAAGGTCGTCGCCACCGTCGCCAACGATCCGGCCACGGTCGACATCGCGATCAACGAAGGGAAGCTGATTCGCACGGTCAATAAGAAAAGCGACGCCGCTCGCGACATTTCAACGCTGGTTGCCGTGCTCACCGAGGGTGGCGAGCCCCAAGCTCCACCCGAGGAGCCAGCATCTTCCGGTGGTTTCTTTTCTCGAATTTTCAGCCGAGGGTAGGTGAGGCATGGGCGGTACTCGACTCATCGATCGTGTTCGCGGCGCACAGGGGAAGTTCCCTCCTCGTCCCGGCGGGGGTGGCGGCGTTCTTCCCACTGGCGACGGCGACTTCAACAAGATTCGTGCGGATCTTCAAAATGAAGTCATTGAATCACTCGATTTCGAGCAAGTGGGGCAGAGCTCACGCGATGAGCTCGCTACTCGCCTTCGCGTCGGACTGCAAGAACGCGTTGAAGCCCGCCAACTGCCCCTCAATCGGATCGAACGGGAGCGCTTGGTAGAGGACATTCTCGACAATATTCTAGGCCTCGGCCCTTTGGAAGCTCTGTTGCGCGACCCAGAGGTCAGCGACATCATGATCAACGGTGCCAATACCGTTTTCGTCGAGCGCAAGGGCAAACTCGTCCTCACCAACGTGAAATTCCAGGACGACAAACACCTTCTTCAGATCATCGACCGCATCGTTTCCGCGGTCGGCCGACGCGTCGACGAAACCAACCCGATGGTCGACGCCCGTAGGGCCGACGGTTCACGTTTCAATGCGATCATTCCTCCTCTCGCCCTGGATGGACCGGCGGTCTCCATTCGACGGTTCGGCACCGTTCCGATCACCGCGGAGGATCTCGTCGCCCTGGGCTCCGTGCCCCGCCCAATGCTAGAGGTGCTTCGAGGCGCCGTTCGTTCGAAGTTGAATATCATTATCAGTGGCGGCACCGGTTCCGGTAAAACCACACTGCTGAACGTCATGTCCTCGTTCATCCCCGATGGTGAGCGGATCATCACCATTGAAGACTCCGCAGAACTCCAGCTGCAGCAGAGCCATGTGGTTCGATTGGAAACCCGCCCCGCGAACATCGAAGGCAAGGGCGAGGTCACCCAACGCGAGCTTGTTAAAAACTGCCTTCGAATGCGGCCCGACCGAATCATCCTTGGTGAGATCCGCGGCGCGGAAGCGATCGACATGCTTACCGCGATGAACACCGGTCACGATGGCTCTTTGGCGACGGTCCACTCCAACAATACCCGCGACGCTCTGGCCCGATTCGAAACGATGGTCGGTATCGGCATGCCCAACATGTCCGACAAGTCGATTCGCGAAACCATCGCACGCGCCTTGGACATCATCATTCAGCTGGACCGCCTGCCCGACGGTTCTCGTCGGATCTTGGCGGTGACCGAAGTGACCGGCATGGAAGGCCCCGTCATTACGACACAGGACATCTTCGTTTTCGAGCAACGCACCATTGACGAGCATGGCAAGGTACGCGGTGCGTTCAAGGCAACCGGCATTCGACCTCGATTTGCCACTCGGCTCGCGTCGAACGGGATTCGCCTGTCCCAGGAATTGTTCCGGTTCGAGCAGGAGGTATAGGCCGTGACCGACGTCGTCGTTATTTTATTGAGCGCCATTGTGTTCACCGCGTTCTTGGCGGTGGGCCAGTCGGTGTATTGGGCCTATGTGGCGCGACAAGATCGCGAGCAAAAGGAACTGATGCGCCGACTCAATCTGATCAGCGAGTCGATGCAGGAATCGCTGTTCCGAGAGCGCGCTCGCGATTCCGCCGCTGCCGCCCTCGGAAAGATCGGTGCCCACCTTCAGGAGGTCATCGAATCCGCAGACTCCCAAATTCAAGTCGGCGCCTTGCTTGTTCAAATCGTCGGCCTCGGAATTGTCGGCTTTGTCCTCGGGCTTCTCCTTGGCGGCGGACCCGCCGGCTTGGTTTTGGGCGTCGTACTCTCCTCGTTGCCGTACTTCAACCTGCGAAGACTCGGCGCCCAACGAGCGCAAAAATTGATCGAGCAGCTGCCGGAAGCGCTGGATTTGGTGTCGCGCTCCCTACAAGCCGGTCTCGGCTTAAACGAAGCGTTTCGCACCTGCGCCGAAGAAATGCCACTGCCCATCGCCCAAGAGTTTGGCCGAGTGTTCGAAGAAGTTCGTTTTGGACGTGATTATCGCGAGGCTTTCGGTAATCTCGTTGCGCGCAATCCCGGCCTGTTTGACCTGCGCCTGTTCGTTTCGTCGGTTCTCCTCCAGCGGGAAACCGGCGGTAACATGATTGAAATCCTCGATTCGATCTCCAATACCATTCGAGGTCGTTTCTTGTTTCAGGCCAAGGTGAAAGCCCTCACCTCCGAAGCACGCGCATCCGCGATGATCTTGGGCGCCCTGCCCTTCGGCGTCACCATGGTGTTGATGGTCTCCAACCCCAACTATCTTACGCCACTGTGGACCACCTCGATGGGCCACATGATCCTGCTGTTCGTCTTCACGTGGTACGGCCTCGGGGTGTTCCTCATGTACACATTGTCCCAGGTCGAGGTGTAGAATGGGCTTCTTTACGATGCTCGCCATCGGCGCCGTGACCCTCCTGATGCTGGTGACCGCGATCACCGGCACGCTCGGCGCCTACGCTTGGTTCAATCGTCCTAAAAGCTCCAATGAACGCCTTCAAGAAATGACCGGCGTGGCCAACGCCAGCAACCGCCCGCGCGACGAGGCCGTTGACAAGATCGCCCAACGCTTGAGCGCCCTGGCAAATCCTGCAAACGAGGATGAACGCTCCAAACTTCGGCAACGTATGGTGCAAGCGGGATACACCAGCCGCCATGCGCTGGAGTGGTTTAGTGCCACCCGCGTCGCGCTTGCGGTTGTTCTCCCCCTGTTGGTCGTTCCGGCGGTTTTGACCGGCGCTTCCGTCGTGAAGATCGTTGGCGGCGTCGTGTTCGTGTGCGCCATCGGCTACTACCTGCCAGCGGTGGTGCTGACCAGCCAGCTGCAGAACCGTCAAAAACGGCTACTAAAGCCTTTTCCCGACGCGATGGACCTCCTTGTATCGTCGGTGGAAGCGGGACTCGGCTTGGATGCGGCGTTCCGCCGGGTCGCCGATGAAATGGAAAGCGCAGCGCCAGAATTGGCGAAGGAATTCCAACTCGTCAACCATGAGATTTCGGCCGGTGTCACCCGACAAGAGGCACTGAGGCACTTGGCCGGACGCACCGGACTGGAAGAAGTAAGCTCGCTTGTCAATATGCTCACCCAGGCCGAGCGCTTTGGTACCTCGATCGCACGTTCGCTGCGCATTCATTCGTCCATGACGCGTCAAAAGCGCATGTCGCGCGCCGAGGAAGAAGCGGCCAAGGTGTCCCCCAAACTGACGGTCGTCATGATTTTGTTCCTGCTGCCGTGTCTGGTCATGATGCTGATGGGACCCGCAGCGATCAACGTTATCAACAGCGGTGCATTCTCCAAATGAAAGCTTTGCTCTGGCTAGCGCCGGTGGTCTTCCTGGGGGCATGCGTCCCCAAGGAAGACCTGCAACCGCCGCCTGCGTGGATGAGCAAAGAAGGGAGAAACGAAGTTCGGTTGCACATTGCGGAAGCCTTGTTGGAAAAAGGGCAGACCGACGAAGCGCGAAAAGTTCTGTTGCTGGCGGTCGAGGAAAACGCCGACCCAGCAGAAATCGCCCTGTTTCAAGGATGGGCGATGCAACTGGACGGCCTGCCCAGCGAAGCAGAACCCCTGCTCCGAGAAGCCGCTCGGCTGCGTCCAAAAGACCCTCGCGCCTGGAAAATGCTCGGCGTGATCGAGGCGGACAGCGGACGAGTAGACGAAGCGATCGCCAGTTTTCGGCGCGCCGTCGAATACGAACCCACCAGCGCCGCCTCCTGGAATAATCTCGGCTTTCTGCTACTTTCCGCCGGGGAGTACGCTGAAGCCTCTGCCGCCCTGTCCAAGGCGGTATCCCTCGACGGGAGCGTCGCTCGCTACCGCCACAATCTCGGCTTCGCCTTGGCAGCAAGCGGGAAAATGACCGAGGCGCTGGCGACCTTTCGGAGTGCAAGCAGCGAGGCCGACGCACAGAGCAATCTGGCGCTTGCGTATGAGCTCGCAGGCGACATCGAAAAAGCCCGCATTCACTACCAAAAAGCGGTGGCCGCTGATCCCAATCACGTCAACGCCACCGAAGCCCTAAAACGACTCGACGGCGTCGCCGCCACCGATGCCCCCAAACCCGTTCCGGAGGAAACCCCATGAACCGCCTAATTCTCGCTGTCCTTTTGGCCGGCGGCTGCGCCAAACCTGCCCACATTCAGTACGACCACGGCCGGGCGTTCACCCAAGCCGCGCGCGCGCAAGCGGATCTCACCCGTCCGTCAGTGGCGAACGAAGAGTACGTGTTGTACGGCATTGAAGGCACAAAAATTCGCTTGCTTGTAGAGCAGGCGACCACCGTGGCCAAGAGCGGCGCGATTGAGCTCGCGGCAGACTAGTGAACTGTAGGAACGGTGTTCACCGTTGATGACCCCACCTCGCCGCGCCGGCCGTAGCCCGTCTGCGGCCTTGGTGATGGGCGTGTTGTCGGGGTGTGTCGCGGCCATTGCGGTGCTGCCGACCAGTATCCCGCTTACCCAGCGTCTCAACGCAGCGGAAGCGGCGCTGACGCTACGCCATGTGACTAACGGGGCAGCCATCGCCCAACGCCTCTTGGAAAGCGGACAACCCGTTACGCAAGGGACACGTGCGGAGCTCGGCCTGGATCACCTCCAGATCACCGCTGAGGACGGTCTGATTATTTACCAGGAAGGTCCGGATCTTTCCCCGACATTGGCGCAAAAATCGTGCCAAGCGACCACCGCAATCATAGCGGACGACGATCAAGGACAGAAGTGGTCGATCGTCTGTGTCGACGAAGGAAAGGGTCGGGTGATCGCCGCATGGGCGATTCGCGGTAGTTCGTCTACCCGGCTGATCTACTTGGTGCTCGCTCTCGCCGCCATCGTCGGAATCATCACCGCTCTCGGCGTTCTTCGCATACTATCACCACTGTCGACCCTATCCAGTGCGATCGTTCGCGTTGGCGCTGGCGAACGCGGCGTTCACCTGCCGGTCCGATTCGGATTCGCCGAATTGGACGAATTGGTGGACCAGATGAACATGGCCGCCCGGGCCATGGAAGACCGTGAAGATGCGATTCTGGGCCGGATCAAGGCCGTGCAAAACATGGCGCGAATGGTCGCCCACGAGGTCCGCAACCCCCTTCAAAGCCTGGAACTGTTGACCAGTCTGATCGCCTCCGAAAACAATGCGGAAGAACGGCACGCGCTCGCGCTCGCGATACATGCCGAAATTCACAGCCTCGACCAGGTGGTCACCCGCGTGCTGCGGGAAGGGGCCTCCGCCGGTGCTTTGCACCTCCCACTGCACCGCAATCGGGTGGCGGTGGCGCCGATCATCACCCACTTGGTCGCTCTTCGAACGCCCGAGGCCAAAGCACACGGGATCGCACTCGAAAAAGGACCTCTGCCCGACATTCGGGCTTCGGTTGATGGGGCGTTGTTCGCGCGGTCCATCGAAAACCTGCTTCTCAACGCCATGCAGGTGGTTCCCCCCGCCCGCGGCCGAGTCCGCATTTCCATGCTCGTGGAGGACAACACCCTCGTGATCGCTGTGGAGGACAACGGACCTGGCGTTGACCCCGCCCTCGCGAACCACATTTTTGAGCCCAACGTGTCCGGACGAACCGGCGGAACGGGCCTGGGGCTCGCACTGGTGAAGGAGGTGGTGGAGGCACATCGAGGTACCATAGTCCAGGACCGATCGCCCCTGGGAGGGGCCCGGTTCACAGTTCGTCTCCCGCTAGAGGTCGAGGGTGACCGTGAAGACACCCCTCCAAGTGCTGATCGTCGATGATAACCGATCGGCTGCGGACGCCCTCGCCCGGTACCTCCGGCGGCAAGGCGACGAGATCCAGGTCGCCTACGGCGGCGAAGACGCGATAGCCCTCCTCGATCGCACCGCCTTCGATCTTGTCCTGACCGACCTCAAAATGGAGCCGGTAGACGGCCTTTCCGTGTTGCGTGCAGCCCGAAACCAACGTCCTCCGGTCGAGGTGATCGTCTTCACCGCGTTTGGTGCTGTGGATGTAGCTGTCAAAGCGATGCGGCTCGGCGCCCGCGACTTTTTGACCAAACCTGTCACGGTTGACCAAATTGCACAGCGAGTCGAGCAAGTCCGAACCGAACGTTCCAGTTCCAGCGAATCGGTCCCTGCCGACTTCGTTTTCGTCGCCGAATCACCGCTCACCCGAGCCTTGCTGGCGCACCTCAAGCGCGCGGCCGCCGCGCCAACCCCGATCTGGCTCACCGGCGAAGTCGGCTCGGGACGGGGATATGTCGCCAGGGCCCTCCATCGTTTTGGCCTCAACCCCAACGCGCCCTTTTCGGTCCGCGACCTCGGCCGTGAGGCTCCCTGGCCCACCGAAGGCACGGTCGTACTGCCGAATGTGGATGATCTTCCGGACGATCTTCAGAGGATCCTCCACCGAAGCCTATCCAGCGTCCCCGATGGCGTTCGCCTGGTTTCCACCGCGAACGTCGATGGTAAACGACTTGTCGAAGAGGGAAAACTACGTCCAGAGCTTTACTATTCCCTTGCCGTCATCACCGCAACCGTGCCGCCGCTGCGGGTGCGCTCGGAGGACATTCTTCCGCTCCTGGACGTCGCCCTCGAACACTTCTGTTCGCGCTACGGCTGCCCGAAACCTGCCCTAGACACCGCACAAGCGGCGCGGCTCCAACAACATTCTTGGCCGGGCAACGTTCGTGAGTTGTGGAACCTGGCCGAACGCGCCGCGGTCATGGGCCCCGAAGTGTTCGATATTGGCGAATCCACCAGCGAATCTCCGATTCCGGGAATGCCACAGCTTGAGCCGGGTTTTGATCTCACACTCTACTTGGAGAGCGTGGAAAAGAGTGTGCTCATCGAAGCGCTCCGCAAATGCGGGGGAGATCGAAACCTTGCGGGGCGTATCCTGAGCGTTGAACGCAATACACTCCGTTACAAACTGAACAAATACGGACTCTTGTCCTGAGAGGTCAACATGTTCACTTTCCTACTCGCCGCCTTGGCATTCGCCGAAACCCCCGAAACTGCCGTCGAATCCAATGTTTCCTTTCAGGCAGCCCTCACCTTTGCGGACGGCCATTCGGTCCAAGGAAAAGTGATCCGCGTCGAACGCGGCCAAGACGTCTACGCCGAGCAGGGTTGGGTCGACTCCAGCGCCAAACTCCTGGTCGAACTTGAAGGAAACGGCACCGCGGCAGACAAACCGTGGACCGACATCGCCTCTTTGGACATCAAGTACGGCGCACGCGGCGACGTGGATTGCCTCTACGAGTCGGAGTTCACCCCATGGATGTACACCTGCACCCTAAAGACCACTTCGACCGCCAAGACCACGGACGGCAAGTCCTGGGAAGTAACGGGGCGCCACAAATGGAAATTCACCTTCGTTGACGGTCAGGTGGTCGAATTTTTCGCGTTCAAACTGCCAGCGCGCCGCCAAGACACCGACCAAGACGACACCATCGGTGGAGACTCATCGGAAAATGCCAAGCTGTACGGCGAGCTTCAGGCGGAAGCCGTAGAGGCCTCTAAAAAAGCGCTCACGAAGCTGGTGATCACTCGCTAGCCAACCGCCGCGCCAGCGTTTCCGCGACCACCTGCATCTGTTGGATGTTGTCGCGCGAAAATCTGCGTTGATCTGGAAGATTGAGGAGCTCAAGGACGCCGAACACCTGCTCGCCGTCGGTGACCGGCACGCAGGCCATCTCCCGGGTGTTCTGCCCGGTGAGGCGATCCACACCATCGAAGTGCCGTTCGTCCGCTGCAGCATCGCCCAGTACGACCGGACGACCTCTTTCGGCGGAGTACCCAGCCACCCCCGTCCCAAGCGGCATCTCGACGTGTATCAGGGACTCCGAATGTGGACCCGCAACCGCAACGAACTTGAGTTTGTCCTCGACCAACAGGATCACGGACGCGCTCTCGGCACCCACGCGTTCCTGTGCCAAGTTCATCGCCAATTCGCAGGCTTCGATCAAGCCTTCGGACTGCAATATTTCGTCGAGTCGATCCGCGTCGCCATCCCCGACCGCAAACTCCTCCTCGACCACTTCCCCCGATGCCCCGGAAGCCTCCACGGGATTTTGGGCGAGAACCGGCTGAATGACATAACTCACCCCGGTTTCGGCCTCTCGAGCGATCGCCGTACCGTTTGGTAGCACCTCACAGGCCAGCCGTTCGATCGGCTCCGCACCGCCCAGGCGGTCGACGACCTTTCCCAGCGCCACCAGCCAATTTTCCGCTTCGATCAAGACGCTTTCCTGACCTCGGCGGGCCACTGAATAGCTTTTCATTTGCGCTCCCCATTTTTCATACCCGACGCGGCCGCAGGTTACGAGGCCCGAGGAGGCGGAATGCACGAGCCGGCACCAGACGCGCTGGCGCGGGCGCGCCGATGGATCGCGATCGCGATCGCCGTCGGTTCGTTCGGCTATGTCGGGTATGCGCTCTGGAGCGATCTCCCCGGAACCGGCCGAGAACTGACCTCTTTTCAATGGTCTTGGTTTGCGGCCGCGATCGGACTCACGTTGATCAACTATGGCCTTCGGTTCGCCAAATGGCACTGGTTGCTCGCCCGACTCGGCATTCACCCGCATCCTTGGCCCAATCTCTGGATCTTCATGACTGGGCTGGCCATGGCGATCAGCCCCGGTCGGGCCGGTGAGGTTGTCAAACCGTACCTTCTTCGCCTGCTCACCGGCGCTTCGATGACGCAGTCGATTCCAGTGTTGATCACCGAGCGCGCCACCGACGGCATGGCCGTGGTCACCCTCGCCGCGATCGGTGTAAGCACCTACCAATCCGAATCGGTGCCACTCGTGATCGGCACCATCGGCACCATTCTGCTGAGCCTCGCGATCATCTCAAGCAAAACCTTGGTACTTGGCGGACTAAGCCAGCTGGCGAAAGTTCCGCGAGCGTCCAGCATCGCCGAGAAATTAACCTCATCGTACGTAGCGTTACGCGAGTGCGTCTCTCCCGGCGCTCTGATCGTCACCTATTTGGTGTCCCTCGCGGCGTGGTGGGCAGAATGCGTCGGTTACTGGCTGATTTGGAAAGGCCTGCGCGTCGAAGCCAGCCTCGACGCCAGCACTTTTCTGTACGCCTTCGCCACCTTTTTTGGCGCCCCCTCCCCCGGTGGCCTGGGCATGGCCGATGGAGCCTTGGGTGAAGGCGCACAATTGTTGCTTCACGTGGACAGCGCCAAGGCGTTCACCGCCGCGGTGTTGATCCGCATCGCCACCCTCTGGCTGGGCGTCATTATCGGCGGCATCACGCTGTTGTTCATTGAACCGCTCATTCAGAAATACCGCCCCGTGGAGGCCTAATGTTTCTCGCAGGCGTGGTGCAACTCACCTGCACCTCCAACTCCCAAGCCAACTGGGAGATGGCCAAAACCCTGATCGATCGGGCAGCAACCTACGGCGCCCGCTTCCTCGCCACCCCGGAGAACACCAATTTCCTTGGTTTACACGGAGAAAAGGTAAAAATCGCTGAACCCATCGACGGCCCCACCATTGGCCGGTTCGCCGAACTCGCGCGAAAACACCAATTGCACCTCCTGATCGGTTCGTTCAACGAGAAGAGCGATGAAGCTCACCGGTGCTACAACACCAGCGTGCTGCTCGGACCGGACGGCGATATCTTAGGAACGTACAGGAAAATCCACCTGTTCGACGTCAACATCTCCCCCGAAGTACGGTTTTTGGAGTCCGACACCTGCAAACCGGGCACCGATCCGGTCGTCGTTCGCACCGCGCTCGGCACTATCGGTCTGTCCATCTGTTATGACCTTCGCTTTCCTGAGTTGTACCAACGCTTGGTCGACAAGGGCGCCGAGATCCTAACGGTTCCATCTGCCTTTACATTGACCACCGGCAAAGATCACTGGCATCCTTTGCTTCGGGCCCGCGCCATCGAAAACCAAGCCTACGTGCTCGCTCCCGGACAGAGCGGTAAGCACGACGACGGCGGCCTGCGCAACAGCTATGGTCACTCCTTGATCATCGACCCCTGGGGCACCGTCATCGCCGAAAGTTCAGATGGCCCCGGCCTCGCATTGGCGGAGATCAATCTCGACCGAGTACGCGAAACCCGAAAAGGAATGCCCATTTCCGAGCACCGACGGCTGAACGCCTAGGGGATCGCCCCGAGCGGCGCCTGGTTGCACTCCATTTCGATCCACTGCCGTTGAACCAAGCCGGCAACCTCGGCTCCTGAGGTGCTCCAGATCTGGACAAAGGTCGAATACCGCACCCCCGCCGTTACAGTGTTCGGTGTTTCGCCATATTTTTCCACGTTGTACCAGCCTTCCCACTTCCACTCCAGGTCGGGCGCGGGGCCTTGTTCCTCAGGCGGAGTGCGGCGCTCAAACCGCTTTAACAACGCAATTTCGCGATCGCCGAGCGTCCAGCGTTCTGTTCCAACCACCATTCCGGGGCCGGGAGGAGTACCCCCATTTCGAGAATGGGATTCAAACTTCAGGTCCCCCTCACGGGAATGGCACTCGGTGTCCGCAAACGCCAACGCTGCCCAAAACAACAGCATGTTCCTCCCTCCTGTTAGGGTAGCGGATAGCGCGAACTCCGCGCACTGCACCGCATCTGGATCGGTCTACGCGCCCAAGTGAGCTCTCGACCCGACGGGGCCCAAAGCTTAACGAAAACCTCCGTTTCCGCGAACTGCAAACCGCCGGACTCCGAGACGGCGATCTCGCGCCGGCTCATCTCATCCCACTCCCAGGCCAAGTCGAAAATAGTCGGCGGAAGGCGACTTTCAGGCGGAGCCGGTGGACCCGCCAACACCGTGGCTACAAAAAGATCGGCACCCTTGAGCGTCCACCTCGTACGCTGCAGCTCCATTCCCGCATAAGGCACCGGTCCTCCGTCGTAATGGACCTCTTCATACCGGAGCCCCACCTCGTCGTTCGAAATGCACTCCAGGCTCGACGCCCACGCGACCGACACCCACCACCACATGCCCGCCCCCCCGCGGCGTTGACCACAAGCGACGCCGACGGTTCCATTCATTTACCGTCAACCGGGAACGATCCACAACTAGTAAATCGCTTTACCATTTTGTTCGACGACCCATTCCGCCACCCGCGCCAACACCTCGGCATCACCCCCAATCAAATGTCCCCCTTCCACCTCGATGTACTCGGCATCCGGAATCATCTGCGCCAACGCCCGGCCGTGTTCCACCGGGATCAACCGATCGCTCCTCCCATGAACGATCAATGTTGGAACCTCCAAATCAGCGGCAAACGACCGCGTTTCGTAACCGTCGTGGATCAGAGCGCGAACGGGGAACATCCAGTATTGGTCCGCTGCAACATCCACAATGGCCTTGTACGGCGACAGCAACACCAGGGAGGAACACCGCCCCTCGGAGGCCATCCGGGCCGCCACCCCGGAACCCAGCGACCAACCGACACAAGCGGGTTTCCCGCCGATCCGCTCCATACCCGCCCGCGCGCCCGCCAGGATGGAAGCCTCATCCGGCCCTTGCCCCGCCGACAGCCCGTAGCCTGCGTGTTCGATCGCTGAAAATCCAATCCCACGCTGCACAAACGGCGGCGCCATGTACACGCTGTCCGCCAATTGTTCGCCATTGCCGTGGAACCAGACGACGCCGGTGGGCGCATCGCCATACCAGGCCACCGGAACTTCCACATCCGTCTGTTCCGATTGCACCTGGTCAACTCGCCGAGCACCTTCGATCGGACGGGGCGCGGGCCGCGGGTACAGCAACAGGTCCTGCGCGAAATACAACAGGACACACGCCGATAACCAGAGAACCATGGGGGCTGAGGCCACCATCGCAGCAATGCGTTTCCAACTCATGGTGCACCGACGGAGTAGAACGACCGATTATTGCATTAATGCGCCAAAATCCGCGCCAACTTCTCCACCCCTCTCAGCACCACCTCCGGCGGCGAACACGTAAAGCACAACCGAATGTGAGTCGGGAACGGCCCAAAGCTGTTGCCGGGAGCGACCAAGATCCCCTGTTCAACACATTTTTCCAACAGGCCGCCCATTCCCGAGTCGTCAAGCGACTTGACTACATCGAAAAACAGAAAGGTGCTCCCCTCCGGGCAGGGCACTCCCAGGATTTCTGAAGCTCGCTTGCCGGTTTCCAGGTACTGCCCCCTGGCCATCGCCACCCAACGATCGCCAGGTCCCTCCAACGCTCGGATTGCCGCCCATTGCGACGCGGTCGGCGTGCTGTAGAAGGTGTGGGTGCTCACTTTTCGAAGTTGTTCCATGCCTTTCGCTGGACCGACCACATACCCACAGCGATTGCCCGCCATCCCAAACGCTTTCGAAAACGAATATGCGGAAAACGTCCGTTCCGGCGCAAACGGCCGGGCATAGGTGTGATCGCCCACGTAGACGTAATCCTCGTACACCTCGTCCGAAATCAGCCAGAGATCGTGCTTCCGAGCCAGCTCGGCCATCGCCTCAATCCACGCCCGGGGCAACACCCGCCCGGTCGGATTGTTCGGCGTGTTCACGTACAACGCCGCCGTCTTTGGTGTGATCGCCGCTTCCACGGACGAAATCAGACCTTCCACCGTATCCAAACCCAGAATCGACACCGGCACCGGTCGGCCATGAAATGAGATCACCATCCCCGCGATCAACGGCCAATAAGGCGCCAAAATCACGACTTCATCTCCGGGCGCCAGCAGCCCGCCGATCACCGCCCCCAAGCCGCCGGTCGCCCCGGCAGCCACCAGAACTTCCGATCGCTGGGTAGGAAAGCCCGTTCGCGCGGTGGTCCGCTCCGCGATCGCGTCCAACAGAGGGTTTAAGCCCTGCACCGGCGCATACCGATGGATCCCCGGATACGCCGACACCGGAAAATCCTCCATCCGGCAACCTTCTGGAGGTTCCATCCAGGTATCCCCAACGTGCAAAGGATACGTCTCGCCCGACATCGTTGACAAACGATGCGCCAACGCCGAATAGACGGAGGTTGGCATCGCCGAGATCGGCGGAGAAAAACCGGGGTAACGCGGCATCGACACCTCAGACCCCCTCCGTGTATGCTCGCACCGGGGGACGGTCCAGGCCGACTTCGGAGGGCGCATGTTCGGATTCTGGTGGGTTGCAGCGGCATTGGCGGGCGCTCCAGCAGAACTTCAAGACGCTCTTTCGTTGCCGCCGGGGGAGGTCCACCTGACCGATGAACCCCGCGTAGGCAAGAAGAAAGCCCCATATACGGTGCTTCAAATTTCCGATTTCGCTTGTCCGCACTGCGCCGCGGCATTTCCGCAGTTGATCGCATGGGTTCAGACCGAACCAAAGGTTCAACTGAGGTTTTCCACCTACCCGCTCACCGGCGAATGCAACCCCAACGTTGGCCGAACCGGGGACCGCCACCGGTGCAATGCGGCAGCCGGAGCGTGGTGTGCCGAACAACAACACCAATTTCTGCCGGTAGCCACCGCCCTATTCAACGCCCACGGCGAGGTGGATACCCCCGTTCGGAATGCCGTTCGATCAAGCACCGATTCCGAAAGGTGGAATGCATGCCTCGTTTCCCCGGAGGCCTGGAACGCCGTGGTCGAGGGCACCAAGCTGGGCGCCGACCTGCAAATTACAGGTACCCCCACCTTTTTTGTCAGAGGCATCCTGGGCAAAGAGTGGGTGCAAGTATCAGGAGGGGTCGACACCGTGAAAGCGGTGGTGGAAGCTCATCGATCCGGTGTTCGATTCGATCGACCGGCGCCCACCGCGGAATAGTAAACTCCCTTACTATGTCAACCCGAGGTTTCCACCCAAGGCTCTTCCACAATTTCAAATCGGCCAAAGTCGTACGGCAACCCCGCGGCCGCCTCCTTCAGGACCAGACTCTCGCGGATCCCCTGGCGCTTCAGAGTCGCCGCACGGTGGTAACAAAAGGGATTGTTACCGCGCTTTCCAAGGGTGCAATGTGCGGTGAAGCTGCAGCCGCCTTTGCACACGTCGGCATAGTAGCAACCCTTGCAAAAGCCCCACAGTTCTGACGTGTCCCGATCCCGAGCAAACCGAAGGTTTGGCTCTTCTTGCCACGCCTTTTCGACGGCGACATCGAGCACATTTCCGCCCACGTAGGGAGCGGTCGGCAGCGACGGACAGGCTTTGATCGTCCCATCCGATTCGATGCTCATCGTGGAAACACCCGCACCACATCCGCCCCAATACCGGGACTTTCGCGCGGGATGCGACCGAAGCAACTCCTCGTGCGGGCCGTAATACCCAAGGTTGTTCCCCATCTGAACATCAAACAACCGCCGCGGGGGCTTTTCGTGCGGGCGCGGGTTGGCGATCGCATCCTTTTGGATCGCGGCCAGCTCGTCGATCACCTCGATCACCCGCCAAGGTTCGAGGATCCAATCCGGACGATCGGAGGCATTTCCCATCGGAACGGTGATCTGGCAGCGCCACGCGATCACGCCGTGATCCCGGACGATCTCCGACATCTGGCGAACCAAGTGGGCATTCAGTCGGTTGACCTGCATGTTGGATGCGGTCGTCAGCCCCACCTCTTTTGCAGAGTCGAGCGCCCGTATGGCCGCCTGAAAGCTACCTTTATTGGCGCGGAGAAGGTCATGAACCTCCTCCGGCCCGTCGATCGAAACGCCCAGGGCGGACAGGCCCGCCTCCTTAAATTTCTTTGCTTTTTCAGGGCCAAATGCGCGACCTCCGGTCTGCATGGTGACTTTGATCCCACCGTCCACCAGTGCCCGGACAATGTCATACACATCCGACCGAAGATAGGCTTCACCCCCAATCAACGTCACTTCTCGAGTGCCCATCGCGATCAACTGAGCGACCACACCGAGGGCCTCATCCTTGGAAAGCTCCTTGGTCCTCGCTTTCCCGGCACGGGACCCACAGTGACTGCACGTCTGATCGCACC
>SYKL01000218.1 GCA_005797785.1 Pseudomonadota bacterium
CAACCGCGCGCGCAAGCAGGGTTTTGCCGGTGCCCGGCGGCCCGACCAACAACACACCTTTCGGCGGGCGGCCACCCAAGGCAGTGAACTTTTCTGGCGTTTTCAGAAATGCGACAACCTCTTTCAGCTCTTCTGCCGCCTCTTCTACGCCAGCCACATCCGCGAAAGTGATCCCCGTGCCCTCCTCGGGTGCGAGTTTTGCCGACGAACGGCCGAAGGCGCTCACGCCTCGAGAGCCCGGATCTCGGCGAAGCACAAAGAATGCAAAGGCGCCCATGGCGAGCAGCGGCAACACCATGGTAGCCAAGCCGCCATTCTGGCAGGGCGACGCTGGCGCCGCTCGAAACGGAACCTGCTGCGATTCCAACAGCGGAATGAACTGCTGATCGTCGGGCACGCGAACGGCGCTCAACGCCTCAGCTGGCGCCTCAATGCCTCCGGGCAGCAAGCGTTTGGGCTGACCGGGCGGTGTTTTCAGTTTGGCGTGCACCACCTCCCCATCGAACGTCACTTCCTCGATACGGCCATCCCGAACGGCCTGCTTGATCTCACTCCACGAAGCGGCTTTTCCTTGACCAGACCAAGCGATCTCCGCCATCCAGCCGACGGCGATCACCAACAAAATCACACCGACCATCGGAACCCAGCGCGAACCATCCGTCACAGCGTTTTCTCCACATGCGGCGAGGTCTCACCATCCAACACCTGAAGGGTCTGCTTGTACAAAAAGCGTGCTTGTTGCGGGTTATCGCCGATAGCCACCAAGCCAAGTTTGCCGTATTCAGACAACGCCCCGATCAGATGAAAGACCACACCACGCTCCGTTGGCCCATGAAAATGCAGACCATGGAACACAGCAATATCCACCAGGTCTTCGGGGAGTAGTCCCCGATAACGCTCAGATTGCACCGTATCTGTGGCGAAATAGTACTTTGGTCGCCCAGAAGGTGCATAAAACAGCCCATCTGCCAAATCGTAATGGCCGGCGGTAAGGAACTTCAGCGTCAGAAAAGGATGCGTGGTACCGCCTTTTCGCAGGTTTACCTCGATCGCGTAGTGGCGCCAAGCATCGCCCTCTTTCACCGACACATAGTCGATTCCAAATCGCCCGATCACACCCCGACGAGCGAGCTCCTCCGCCACTTTTCCACCGGATTCCTGTATCGCAAGCCGGTATTCATCCGCTGCAGGAAAGGTGCAACCCAGAAAAACCTGTCCCGACGGGCCTCCCAACACCTGATCGTGAGTGGAAATGACCTGCGGCTCGCCGATCGCATTCACACGGCACTGCACCGACGGGGAAACCTTCTCTTCTCCCTCAACGAACGCTTCGACCACTCCACCCATCTCGGAATACTTCTGACTAAAGCTCGCCCAATGCTCGATCGGTGCCTCGTACTTCAGCGCGGTGGGAAGGACATCGAGAATCCGCTTCTCCAAATCCTGACTTCCATCACCGATCGCTTCAGCATATTTGAAAATAGCGTTCCCTTCGCCAGAAAAACCGTCATTCAACTTTACCACCGCCCGACGCAAGTCCGGATTTCGGCGTCGAAGCTCGGCCAATGCGCTCGCGATGTCCTGTGGCGTCAACAGATCCTCGAAACCGTCCGGCATTTCCACGCCGGCGGCCCGAAACACATGGCGACAACCCGACTTGGTACCCAGATAATTCAACGCAGGATCGACCGAATGCAACGGCAGATCGAGGCGAACGGCGAGCGCTCGCTCCCATGGGGAACTGTTGAAACAGGCGATATGCGCCCGATTCTTGTCAGCCACCTCCGAGAGAATTCTCTCGATCAGGCGCGGGCGACCGAGAATCTTCCTCGACAACGGGACCGCCGACGCATCCCCGCAATGCAGGAGGACCAAGCGCTGACGGGCATGGGCATGGGGCACACCAGGCAACATCGCCAGATAATAGTCGATGATCGTCGGATCGATCGGTTGACTGGTGACGTACACCAGTTTGGTCCGTGGCTGCCGAAGCAGCATCAGATTCACGAGCATCCGTTCTTCATAATGATGGACGCCCGTGATCTTTTGCAATTCCCGTGCGTCAAACGACAGCGAGGGAATCACGACCACCGTCTGCGGTGAACGTGGATCTTTGGCGAGGGTGCGATACAATTCCGGCATGCGAGCAAGCAAGCTCGCCCAAGATTCTTGGTCGGCTTGCGAGTGCAGCGGCTGAGCGTCGTTCAGTTCCATGCCGTGAGCATACCCGAAACCGGCCAAGGATCGATCGTCATGCCCGTGCGCCCCCTCCCCGTCGGCAACGTTTTGATCGGCGTGAGACCCTCGCTCACGGTGATCGCAGGTCCGTGCGTGATCGAAGATCCGTCCGAGACTCAAGAACTGGCGGTGGCGCTCCGAGAGATCTGCGTGCGTGTCGGCGTGAGTCACGTTTTTAAGGCGAGTTTCGACAAAGCGAACCGAAGCAGCGGTTCCTCCAAACGGGGCCCTGGGCTTTCCGAAGGTCTCCGCATCCTGGCTCGCATTAAACAAGATGTTGGAAGCCCACTCACGACGGATGTCCACATCCCCGATCAAGCGCAAGCGGTGGCCGAGGTGGTTGACCTCCTCCAGATCCCAGCGTTTTTGTGCCGACAAACCGATCTCCTGCTCGCATGCGCGGACACCGGAAAACCGGTCAACGTCAAAAAAGGCCAGTTTTTGGCTCCGTGGGACATGCGGTTTGTAGTCGAAAAGTTTGGCGAAACGCCTGTCATGGTCACCGAACGCGGCACCACCTTCGGGTACAACCATCTTGTCGTCGACTTCTGTTCGTTGCCGGAGCTCCGAAAGCTCAACGTCCCCGTCTGCTTTGACGCCACTCACTCGACGCAGCAACCTGGCGCGCTGGGTTCGTCAAGCGGCGGAGCGCGTGAGCACTCTTGGAACCTGGCTAAAGCGGCTGCTGCCGTGGGAGTCGATGCCCTGTTTTTTGAAGTGCATCCCGATCCGCAGCGCGCGTGGTCCGATGCGGCCACCCAACTCCCTCTTGCCGATTTTGAGCGAAATCTGCGGGAGGTGGTGGCCATCCATCGATTGGTTCACGGAGACGCAAAGCCATAAAAAGCAGCGTTTCCAAGAGGTGGAAGCTGATCCTTCGGCAGCAAGACGGTTCGAATGGCCCACAAGTCTCGGAAAACCCGATATCCGAGCGTCTTATCTAAGTAATCCACTCCGCCTGAACCTCCGGTGCCGGGTCGACGGCCGATGAGGCGCTCCACCATTCGAGCATGCCGATTCCGAAAGAGAACCAATTCTTCCTCCGTTTCCACAACGACGTCCAGCAGAAGTCGCGGCCACGCCAACAGCGGCAGGTCCCGGTACGACTCGATGAACAACGCCGCCGCCCGCACCCGCCGAACTCGAGTTCGAACCGACTCTTCTGCATCTTCCGCCAACAGGAAAGCCCGACCTGCGGCGCGGGTGCTCGAATATCTTGCGACCAATTCCTCGCGTGAGCGCTCTCCCAACGCCGATACTAGGCGCTCAAATCCGCCCGCGTGAATCCTCTCCGTTGCCGCCAAATACTGTTCCACAAAGGCGCCGACCACCGCTTCATCCCCGGCATCCGTCGGGACGCTGCCATGGATGGGCGTCCGGTACAACCACTCGTTCAACGCCGACAAGAACGATGCCTCAGATCGCGCGATGTCGATGCGCCCCCCCACATAAGCACCACTCGGGCTCGATTTTCCCAAATCCTGAATGTGTTCGATCGGCTTCATTTTCCCGTAGCTGATGCGGTCGGCCTCCTCCAAGCCCAAAACGATTTCCATTTCGCGCATCTGAAAGCTCTGAAACCCGCTCGCGGGCATCAGCTTGTCCCGAAACGCCAAAAAATCCTGCGGCGTGAGGGTTTCCACCACCTTCCAATGCTGAACAGCCAGCTGAAGAACGGCGCTTACCCGCCGCAAATGGTGAACCACGTATGGAATCGTCTCCTCGGCGACCCGCGGCTCCGCCATCCGGTCTCGCGCGAGCCGAAGTGACCGAAGAATCAGCTTAAACCAGAGCTCGTACACCTGGTGGACAACAATAAAGTGCAGCTCGTCGGGCGACTCCACATCACCTGCACCCTCCAAACCCCCTTGCAACGAAAGAAGTTTGTCGAGCTGAAGGTAGTCCCAATAGTTCGGTGCGCTCATCGCGTTCCCCTGGCAATTCTGAACGAGGAGACTAAGCCTAACGTTAAACCCGCACTGAGGGCCGCTGGTATGGAATGGATCACCGCACGCATCGCCAAGCGCAGCCCTTCGGGCACGCAGCTTGTCGCTTTGGAGCTCGATCATGTGCCGGCGGACTACGTTAACCCCGGCCAATTCCTGCAAGTCACCGTCGGCGACTTAAAACCCGCCTACTACGCCCTGGCTTCCTCGCCCGGAGAGCCCATCCTCTTACTCGTTAAAAACGATGGACCGATGGGAAGCGCCCTTGCAAACGTCCAAGTGGGCGATTCGGTACGGATTACACCGCCGATCGGAAAAGGGTTTCCATTGGCGCAGGTGGACGGCCTTGATCTGGTCATCCTCTGCAATGGTTCAGGTATTTCTGCTGCGCGACCCGTCATCCGTTCGGAGATCGCTCGCGGCCTGCCACGAAAAGTGACTTTTTACCTCGGAGTGCTCAGCGAGGATCGAATCGCGTTTGCAGAGGAGCTCGCAGGTTGGCGAACGGCGGGTGTCGACGTGCAGGTGATCCTCCAATTGCCTACGCCCGGTTTTCGCGACGGCTTCGTTCAGGGAGCGGCGGCGATCGACGGCTGGGTGCGCCCCGACGTGGGGGTTGTACTCGTCGGTGTCCCCCAGATGATCGAGCAAGCAAGGGCCCTCTACCTCTCCGTGGGTGCGAATGCTGAGCACTTGCTTGTGAATTTCTAAGCACTTGCGCTCGTGGGCAAATCCACTGATTTCCACAACCTATGAAGCGCTCCCTCGTCGATCCCTGCCAGCCGGTTAGGGGCTGGCCGCCGAATTGTCGAAACCGTCACCGAAGTCGTCAAACGGGAGGTCATCCGCCGGTGTTTGCGTGGGGAGTAGCACATCCCTCACCGTGCCTTGGCATACCGCAAAACGCCGCTCCATTCGGAACCATCGATCCCGGACCGTCGAACCCGACCTTCCACCGAAGAAGGCCGCAACTCTATCGAAGGCGCCAATGGAGAAATCGCCCACTGGGAACGGCGATCATCATCGAAAGGCGAGGTGGCAGGGGCATAGGGACTCGAACCCTAGACCTGCGGATTTGGAATCCGCTGCTCTACCGACTGAGCTATACCCCTAGCAAGTCTCTACTAACCGCATGCGCCAGCGAGGCCAACTGGATCAGGGCTTCAGCGAGCGTAGATAGGTCGCCAGATCGTCCAATTGCGTTTCGCTCATGGGAAATGGGCGCATGGTACCGCCGGCTTTGCCGTTGGAAATGGTCGACTTCAAGCGTTCGTCCGTCATTGTGGCCCAAAACTCTTTGGTGGTCATGTCCTTCGGCGGTTTAGGCAATGCCGCCGCGGCCGCACCGTCGCCCTTCCCCGAAGCGCCATGACAAGCCTGGCATTTGGCAACATAAACCGAGCGTCCCGCATCGGGATCCCCAGCAAACGCCGCGGCGGCCAACCAAATTCCGAATGCCCACATGGCGACCTCCTACCTTCAGCATACCGTTTTCGCAGACCTCGCGCCTGGCTGCGTGCCCTTACGGCGCGTCGGGGGCGGGCTCTTTGGGCTTCGGCGCGGATTTTTGTTTCTCCTTGCCCTTCTTTGCCATGTGCTTCAGCGCTCGTTTGGCGTCAGCGTCGTCGAAGGACGCAGAAAAACCTGGCATCATGCCCTTGCCTGACGCGACGACCTTGGCAATACGCTCAAAATCCTTTTCCGGAAGCTTCCCCCGTAGGTTCGGCACAGGCGACTTCAGCTGCGCCGCGAGCGGACCGTCGCCGGCCGCCTGCGGGCCATGACATTGCACGCAGTGCCGTTCATAAAGCTCTTCCCCTCGCTTTTCATCGGTGGGTTTCTTGCTGGCGGCGGGCTTGGCAGCCAAAGCGACGCCCGCGATCAGCACGGCAACGAGACCCCAACCCAACCCGCGAAAGCGCATCGCAGACCTCAGAAACAAAAACGCCCGCCGTTTTAAGGG
>SYKL01000219.1 GCA_005797785.1 Pseudomonadota bacterium
CGACCGGCGTTGTCGCCGCGAGTTCGTTGTACCGGGCCACCGCTTCGGGGGTGTACAGCACTTCGACCATCACGCCGTGTTCAGCGATCTTCGCCACCAATTCGGGTGGCACTTTCAAGACTCCGTGAACGCCGCGGCTGAGCACCATCACCTGCGGCCGATGGGAGAGCAATTCCTCCACGTCGGCCCACTGAATGCCAGGATCATGGCGGGTTCCGGTCTCGTTCCAGTCCCAGGTCCGGGCGCCCCCCGGCCAAAGCTTCACGTCCCGAAACCGTTGCCCGGACTGAAGTGTGATCTCACCCCAGACATGCTGGGAAATGACCGGAGAAAGCGTCATGAATGCCTCTGAATGGCCTCGTTCGGCCAAGCACGCTAAACCCTAGCACCACTTGCGTCCGCGACAAGCCCGGACTAGGTGAATGAGCCCTCATTCATTCCGTAGACACCCATGTCTGAACTCCCACTTCGCCGCACGGATAAGCGCAGCCTGATCACCGAAGCGGCGATCGAGGTCTTCGCGGAGAAGGGTTTTCGGAATGCCCGGGTGAGCGATGTCGCAAAGCGTGCAGGCGTCGCTGATGGTACGATCTACCTCTACTTTAAGAACAAGGAGGACATCCTCCTTTCCATTTTCGAAGAGAAGATGGACCTGCTGCTCGCTACCTTGGGCGAACGGTTGAAGGACATCCCCTCCCCTGAAGAGCGAATTCGCCAGTTTGCTCGTTTCCATTTTGAGCAGGTTCGGGACAACCGCGCCGCAGCGGAAGTACTCCAGGTTGAACTTCGATTGTCCAATAAGTTCCTCAAGGAATACCGCCCCGAGAAGCTCTGGGCATACCTCGGCGTCTTTGCGCAGCTTGTGAAGGACGGGCAGGAAAAGGGCATTTTCCGGGCCGAAATCGATCCATTTGTCGCCATGTGGTCGTTTTTTGGTGCGCTCGACGAGCTCGCCATGCAGTGGGTGTTATCCCGCAAAAACGACCGTTTTTCACTCGAGTCCGCCGCCGACCAGGTCGCCGGCATTTTCATCCGCGGCATGTCCGAAAAGGCATGACCGAGGTTTTCTAGGAGGCACCGTGAAGGTTGGAGTCTGCATCAAGTCGACTCCCGACACCGACACCCGGATCAAGATCCAGGGCGCCGGCGAGGGCATCGATCCCGCGGGTATTAAGTGGATTATCAGTCCCTACGACAGCTTCGCGCTGGAGCAGGGCGCGCAAACCCGCGAAAAGCTCGGTGGGGAATGCGTGTTGTTCTCCGTCGGCGGCGGCGACACGCAGAAGAACCTGCGCGACGGCCTGGCCGTGGGCGCGGATCGCGCCGTTCAAATCGATGATCCTGCCCTCAAGGGTGCGGATTCGTTGGTGACCGCACGGGTGTTGGCCGCGGCGATCAAGGCCGAAGGCATCGAAATCGTGTTCACCGGTCGTCAGGCGATCGACCTCGACAATGTCCAGGTTCCCGCGATGGTCGCCGAGCTGCTGGATTGGCCGCATGTTTCCATGGTGTCCGAATTCGCCCTCGAAGGCGACACTTGGACAGCCGTTCGCAATGTTGGCGGCGGCGCCCGTGAAAAGGTTACCGGCAAGCTTCCGGTGTTGGTCACCACCGATCGTGGGCTCAACACCCCACGTTTCGCGAAGCTACCGGACATCATGAAGGCAAAAACCAAGAAGGTGGACGTTAAAACCGCCTCCGCTCTTGGCCTTTCCGCAGACGACATCAGCCCAGCGGTTCAGCTGTCCGGCTTCGGCACCCCCGCTGAACGCTCCAAAGGCAAGTTCATTTCGGGTGATGTGGCCACTCAGGCCAAGGAACTCGTCCGTCTGCTTCGCGAAGAAGCGAAAGTCCTTTAAACCCCCCTTCGATTGCGGAGACGAACATGAGTGGAATTCTGGTCCTCGCCGAGCATGAAGGCGGGAAATTCAAAAAGACCGCCTACGAACTTTTGGGCAAAGCAAAGGAACTCGCCGGTTCCCTGGGCACTTCGGTGGCCGCAGTGGTTCTGGGCGACGCTCCTGTGGCAGAACTCGGTGGTTTTGGCGCTTCCAAGGTGTATCACGTCGCTGGCGATTTTTCGGGGTACAACACCCTGAAGGTCGTGCGCGGCCTGCAAGCGGCGATCGACGCCGCGAAGCCGGATGTCGTCCTGGCACCCGCTTCCTACACCGGCAAAGACGCGATCCCTCGCCTGGTCGCCCGCTTGGGCACTGGACAGGGCTCCGAATGCACCGAATTGCGGGTTGACGGCGGCGCCGTCGTCGGTCGTCGGCCCGTATACGCCGGAAAAGCATTGGTGGACGTCCGTATTTCCAAGAAGCCAGCGGTGTTCACCGTTCGCCCCAACAGCTTCAACCAGCCGACCCCGGCGGGCGGCTCGGCGGAAGTGGTTGCGGTATCTGCGGCGTTTGGCGCCTCGGACGATCGCGTTCAGTTGGTGCAACGCATGGAAGCTGAGAGCACGGTCGCCGACCTCACCGAGGCCGAGCGCATCGTTTCCGGCGGTCGTTCGCTGAAATCGGCCGAACAGTTCGACGCGGTGGTTCGCCCGTTGGCAGCAGCCCTCGGTGCAACCCCCGGTGCTTCCCGCGCCGCCGTTGACGCGGGCTACGCTCACCACAACGAACAGGTCGGTCAAACCGGCAAGACCGTCAATCCCCAGCTGTACATCGCACTCGGGATCAGCGGCGCCATCCAGCACCTCGCTGGTAGTCGGACTTCCAAGGTGATCTTCGCGATCAACAAGGATGCCGAAGCCCCAATCTTCGAACACGCCACCTACGGTGTGGTCGCCGATCTGTTTGAGATCGCACCGCTCCTCACCGAAGAATTCAAGGCTGCCTTGAAGAATTGAGCATCGATGCCGGGCCACCGGCATGCATCTAAAACCCGGCCCTGCGCCGGGTTTTTTTTGCGGCCCACAGATAGTAAACTTACTTGACGATCTGCGGTTCTTTGCCGGCGAGCGCATCCGTGCACCAACGCCGCGAACTCACCTCCGCGGCCACCGTACTTGGCGAAGCGTCGCAGCCATCCGTGACCGGAACGGTGGATGCGTCCGTGGCTAGGCGCGACAAAGCCGCTTGCGCGGTGGGTTCGTCGCACAGACTTCCCGCCATATACACGCGAACCGCCGGGCTCTGATGATCGAGCAGCCGGATCCGTTGATCTACCGAAGCCGCTTTTCCCAGCTCCACCGCTTTCGCCCAAACGGTGCTGGGGCTGCCCGCCGCGCCGATGTGCGAGGATTCCACACGGCCTTCGGCTGCAAGGGCGTCCACCCGCTTGGCCACCTCGGGATCATCCATCAGCTCGGACGTGGGCAACCCCGCCATCTGCTGCGGGTCGATCGCGCGCGGCTCACATGCAAGCGCCGCTAAAACACCGGTAAACATCCAATTTCTCATCGTGGTCCACATCGTAAAGTGGTTGATAATCGATGGTCTAAGGATCCACCGTCTTGAACAAAAAGATGTCCGTACCTACAATACGCGACGGATCACAGATGCTCGGGCTGTTCACAGAAGCCGCGGTGACCACCACCCCCTCCAATTCAAAAGCCAAAGCGTCTTCCGAGGTCCAACTTTGGATGTTGCCGGAAGCACAGGTATACAGCCGAAGTTCGCCATCGGCGGTGGTCAACTCGCCGACCCCGCCCACCTGAAGTTCGCCTTCATCGAGAACGAAGGCGTACCCATCCTCGCTCCGAGCCAACCGCGTCTGCGTGCCGTGCGAAAGCGACATCAGCCACGAACCGTCGTCCAATCGCGTCACCGAGGGGTCGGTCAGAGTGCCACGCGTGGGAAGTTCTGCCGCTCGCCCCAACATTTCAAAATGGACCCCATCCGCCGACTCGGCCACGCAGATGGAGCGGCGAGTTTGAGTGCGTTGCAACAAAAACAGGCGCACGCCGCCATCTTCCATGGAGACCGCATCCGGATCTGCGAGTCCGACGGGGTACAGCAGATCGTCGATCGCAATGGGCTCGGCCGCTCCAAGCGCATCGAGGGACGCGGTCCAAATCGACGCGTCCGCGCCATTGACGTAGTACATGCGCGGTTCGCCGCCGACCAACGCACCGTCCGGAACCGAAGCGTGATCGACGAGGAATTCCACGTCCGAAACCACCGTGCCGCCCGAGATCGTAGAACCAACGGCATTATGATAGTAGGGGCCATACGGGTCCTCGACCGGCCCACCCGGGCTACCATTCCCGGACACTTCGCACCCCTCCATCGGAAGGACCGGAGAAACATCGGTATCGGGTGGTAGATCCGTGTCGGCGTCCGTATCGGGATCGGTGTCTGCCCCCGTGTCCGAATCCAACGCAATGTCTGTATCGGCGCCCGTTTCGGTCGAAACGCCGGTATCAGAGTCGTCGGAGGGTTGCGGCTCGGCACCCGCACACCCCGCCAGAATCGCCCATATGGTCCAACGCATTGGCATCCCCCAACTCCGTCCCTAACTGCCTCGAAGGGGTCATTGTTGCCTCCCGCACAAATTTTCTACGCGGCGCGTCAGCCGCCGGAGGGGCGCGTAGCGGTCGCCGAAGGCGACGGCACCCCCGCAGGTGGCGACGGCGGCACCGCCGCCGGGACGCCCAAAACCATTAGTAAAGTACTTTACTAATAGCAGAACACCAGTGGACCCGAACCCAGCACTTTGCTAGACTCGAACCGAGGAGTGGGCCATTCTTCCTACCAAGGCTGGACCGCCGGCGACTTCCCGACTTGAAACCACGGCGCTGCAGCTGGAGGAACACGCCCAGTGGCGGTCGTTGGTGTCTTTTGTGGAGCGTTGGGCGGAGGTTGCGGAGCCAACTGACATCGCGCGCTTGGCACAAGCTCGGGCATTTCTAGAGCTGCGTTTGATGGACCGCGCCTGGATTCGTTTGCGCGAACTCAATGAGACGTCCGAAAAGTCGATCGATGCGCAGATATTGACCGGCCGCATGTTCATCGAAAGAGGATGGCAAGGCCAGGCGAAAAAGGCGCTAGAACAAGCACTGAAAGGAGTTTCCGAGGACGCAGCGCGAGCCGAAATCCGACAACTGCTGGCTGCCGCCCAAACGCCCCCTGCCCCCGAACCTGAGGCTCCGGATGGAGACGGCGATATCCCGGCGTTATTGGTCGTCGCCGAGTTCCACCTTAGCCAAGGCGCGCTGCTCAAGGCCCAAAGGGTGTTGGAACGCGTCAAAAGGGTGGCGCCGGATGATCAGCGCGCAGCCGACCTTCTCTGGGCATTGCACGGTGACTTTACAATACCCGAAACGGAATGGCATGAACTCATCGAACGCTACGGCGCCGAGTTTGCCCTTCCCAACGATATGACCGAGGAAAGCGAACATACCGAGGCCGTTCAAAGGGTCGATCCGGCGACGCTGATGGAATTGGACGATCTCGGCGCTCCATCGTTTCCGTCCCTGTTTCGCTCGGCGGAAGCCGAAGAAGACGGCCGCACCGACTCAGGCGATGTCACCATCACCTCGGCGGTGCCAGCCCTCCTACGCGAAAAAATCAATGAAGAAGCTGATCTCGCGGGCGGCGACACACAGATCGTCCGCGTCATCCACAATGAGCGAGGTGGAGATCTGGGCGCTGCCCGCGGGGGAATTCACCTGCCAAGCCCAGCCGCCGTGCCCTTCGACCTCGCCACGTTTCGTCGGGAGATGGGGGTCGATCCTCAAGAAAACACACCAATCAGCGAATTTTCCCGGTTGGCGGTACTCAACGCAAACCTTCAGGCACCAATCAGCAACCTTGGCCATGGAACGCCCACATTTACCGAGGGGGCAGGTGTCGAAGAGGAAGACGACGAACGCATCGTGTTCACCCGAAGGGAGCCAATCCGCGAGGAAGCCCCGCCCGAGGACATCGAACCCGACGCTGCGACCCCTGTGCCCATCACAGTCGAAACGGAAGCTCCTGTGCGGGCTCCCGTGCGACACACTCGAAGCGCCACCGACGGAGTCGCTTGGTGGCTGCTGATGTTGGCCGCACTCGGCGCGCTCACCTTGATCGGATTGGTCCTCATCGTCACCGCCTGGCTTCTTTTCTAACGCGGAATTTAGCGCCTAATCCTGTGGCTTTTGCGCCGGGGCGTCGCGCCGCAACAGAGACTCTTGACACCTGGGCGCCACAGCGTTGTTGCCGGACCCCGCGCGGACCGGCTAACTTGCGTGTCGGCCGGCAAGACGGCCAGTTCCGCTGCGGCGGTGGGGGAGAGCGAAATGGCGAATTGGAATCTTCTTTGTGGGCTGGTTTTCTCCAGCGCGTTGGTGATCGGGACGTCCGGCTGCGCCGGCGGCAGCACCGGTGACGACACGAGCGATCAGGAAGAGACGGACGTAACCGAAGAAACCGACGTCGAAGACAACGACGTCGAAGTCGATGGGATGATCCCGACGGGCCTGTTGATTTCGGGCTTCTTCGGATGGGACGGCGAAACGGCCATCCCGTACACCGTCGACGGCAATGAGCAGCTCCCTGTCGTTATCCTCACGTTGACCGATGACGACGACAACAGCTGCGATATCGCGCTTTCCCTGGCGGCAGAAGCGACGGCCACCACGGAAACCTGGGATCAGACCGAAGATGGTTTCGACGATGTTGCCTACGACATCGTGCACACCGGCATCATCCTGACCCCCGACATCTATTCGATGGAAACCGACTGCGTGCTCGGCGGCGATTGGACCGTTGAAGGCCTCCTCGGCGATGCCGGTTGGGGCATTGGCGTGGGCACCCTCCGCGGCGACGTCGAGGAAGAGTGGGCCGCGGCCGTCGATGAAAACCCCGATCTGCAGGACAGCTTCGACTCCCTCGTGGGCGGCGGCTTGTACATCGAAGGCCTTACGATCGGCGCAGGTTCCGGATACATCGGCTTCAACTACGCGTTCGGCTTTGAGCTCGACGAAACCAACGCGATCGTGATGGACGGCGATGCGCCCGTAAACCTCACCCCAGAGGTCATCCTCGCCGACGAAAGCGGTGCGCTGCCTCACGGTGCGTACGCGGTTCAGTCCTTCGGCGGACTCGTTTTCCAATAGGTCGTTGACTTAAACAAGGGCCGCTTCGGAGCTTCCGAGGCGGCTTTTTTTATTCCTGGGCAGCGTTACCAGGTCACCGTCCATACCAATACGCCCGTACCCACCGCGGCCGCCGAAAGCCCAACCCCAACGCCTGAAAGAGTGTTGGTCTTTACCTGCGCGGAAGTGATGTCTTCCGGCGCCGTCGCGTCCTGCATTTTGGCGTAGGAGTCCGCCCCGAGGCCAAAGCACACGCCGGCCGCCGCTGCCATCACCCCAGCGCCCACCGTGCCCCACAGGCGCACCTTACGGCGTCGTTTAGGATCAAAGCCGATTTTAGCACGCTTGGAATCGATGAGCTCGATGCCTTCGATCACGGGGATCGCCGGTTCATAGTAGTATCCTGTGTGGACGATCGTTCCAGAAGTGTCGAAACCTTGGAGCAAATACGCCCGCGAGATCGGCGCGTCTTTGACGCCCCTCGCGCTGTCGATCCCCCAGCCGCCAGGGGGAGACTTTTCCAGGTACTTGCCACCGGGCTCCAAGTCTCCAGATGAAAGCCAGATTTCGCGCAGCGGGTGCCCAACCGGCATCAGCGAGTCGGAGGGGCTCCACTCTGGCTGCAACGCACGAATCGCTCCCCAACTCTTTCGGCTTTGATCCGGTGCACCATCCACAAAGGCGCCGATCGCCATCGCGCGATGCAAGGTGATCGCGTCGGACAGGGTGAGCTCGGTACGAACACACCCAATCATCGTTTGCAGAGATTCGTAAGCGGTGACAAAGCCCGCTTCGTCCACATCCGCATACGACAATTCTACCGCTCCCGCCGCCGCGAGCGCCTGCGAAATGGCATCGTCCGAATCTGCCGGACAATCCCCGGCGCGTGCCAAGCCAACCGCGAGCAGAAGGATCATCCTTCCTCCTCACCGAACACTAAACCAGAACGGCGGCGGCCGGATAGGGGCATAGGGCCAAATGACGACCAATCGGTTAGGATCGGAGCTTCGGGAGGTTCAAGTGTCGTGGTCCCGGTTGCTACCGCTCCTGCTGATCGGCGCAGGCTGCACCCCGGAGGATCGCACCCCCACCTGGGCTGCGGATCCGATGTGGATCACGCCAGCAAGTGACGGCGCCATTTATGGTTTCGAGAAGTGGCAGATCTACGCAGAGCCTTGGCTGGAAGAGCCCGAAAAAAAGCACTATCTGTGCGCCGTCGTCATGGAAATCGAAGGTACCCCAATTACCCCCGATTGTGAGGGTTGTACCGACGCATGGTCGATCACCACGCGTATGAGCGAAAGCGACTGTGACGACAAAACCACCGCGAACCCTCTGTTTTTTCAGCTCACCCGCCTCGGCCTTGGGACTGTGGACGACGCCATCGAGGACGAACCGCCATATGAGGAAGCGCTCGGTTCATGGGCGGCATATGAAGGCGAAATTTGGGAATCGCATGGCTGGGCCTACCCTTCGATCGCGGCCGAAGGCGAAACCCCAACCACCTGGGAATGGAACACTCAAGAACCTTTTGACCTCATTCCCGCTTGGTCGTGGCCGATCAACAGCGACACCCCCTGATCCAAATGTCGCACTTTCCAGAACCGTTCCAGCGCGATGCAGCCAAACACAACGTTCTACGGTACTCGAACAAGTCGGCATGCTGCTTGCATTCCTTCCACGCATGCACACTCACCGCCGAGTCGCACCCATGATCCATCGCCTACTTCCGATATTCCTAGTCGCGGGTTGCAGTTTCTATGGCCTCGACGACGCACAGAATGCTGAAGCGGACCCCAGCGATCTCGATACCGACACGGTGAACGAATCCCCAGACAGCGACGAAGCGGACTCGGAAATCCCAGAATATTGGAGCATCGACGCACTATGGGCGTTGGAAAATGGTTCCGTCGTCATGGAATCCTCGGCGATCACGATCGGCTATTGGACCAGCACTCCCT
This sequence comes from Pseudomonadota bacterium, assembly GCA_005797785.1. Taxonomy (GTDB): domain Bacteria; phylum Myxococcota_A; class UBA796; order UBA796; genus SYKL01. The sequence continues at coordinate 8,992 of SYKL01000219.1, forward strand.
CCCTGTTGTGCGAGCAAACCTATGCCCTCGCTTCAGTCGACGCGCTCCCGGCCCCCACCGAAATCCCCGCATTTGGATGGTGGCAACTGACCGTTGAACCTTCCGCTTCCGAGGATGATACCGACGACGAGACCGACGTCGCAGGCAACTGCGATGGCCTTCCGCCTCAGCCCTTTCAGTTCGGTATCGGCGCGTACGACGCCCAACTTGCGCCAGCCCTCAACGATGAAGGTCTGCCGGTGGGCGAGGGCTATCTGTACGCGACCTATGCCGAGGCAGACGGGTGGTCGTCACCTTTCGTGTTCGGAATCGCAGGAACCAGCGCCAACCTCGAAGGCGAAGAAGGCGTAATTGTGGAAGGCACCCTGCCCGATGGTGTGTACCACGCCATCGGGCTTTACCTCCTGCCATTGTAGGCGTCGTGACCGATCCCTTTTCAAAAAATTCCATACCAGCGCTGATCGGGGTGGTCCACCTGCTCCCACTCCCCGGAAACCCTCGACCCTCGCCTGGTTTGGATCGGGTCATCGACAGGGCTTGCGCCGATGCACGCGCGCTGGCGGAAGGCGGCGTCGACAGCATCATCGTCGAAAATCTGGGAGATACACCTTTTTCCGCTGGTGCCGTCGATCCCTACACGGTGGCCGCGATGACCCGCATCGCACTTGCGATCGCGCAAGAAATCCCTCATATCCCCCTCGGTATCAACGTTCTTCGCAACGACGCCCGATCGGCGCTGGGAATCGCCACCGCAGTCAACGCTAGGTACATCCGAGTCAATGTTCATACCGGGTCGATGGTCACGGATCAGGGGCTCATCCACGGTGACGCTCGGAACACACTTTTGGAGCGTCTCCGGCTCAGTTCGTCGGCCAACATCGCCGCTGACGTGCTGGTCAAACACGCAGTTCCGCTCGGAACACCGGATCTAGCTCAGGTTGCACACGACACCTGGGAAAGAGGCGGTGTTCAAGCGCTGATTGTAAGTGGTACGGGCACCGGAAAGCCGATTCACCCACCGGATCTCGAAGAAGTTCGGCGGGTGGCCCCGCTCGCACCCTTATGGGTCGGCAGCGGGACAACGCCTGAAAATGCCCCAATCCTGATCGGACGCGCCGACGCGGCCATCGTCGGAACCTGGCTGCACGCCCAAGGCGATCTGAATGCGCCGATCGACGTTGCAAGAGTCCGCACGATTCGCCAGATTTTCCAATAGTCGCAGCGGGATTCACGCCGCCACCTGAAACAGGCCGAGTTGAACACGCGGCTCGCCCGCCGGCTGCTCCGCGGCACGACGCACCACCGGCGGAACCCAAAATTGATCCGGATGGCCCTCGCACCAAACCCGGGCTAGCCGGCGTAACCGCTCGCCGCCATCCAACACCGCCGATACGCCACCCGCCACCCGCCACCGCAAAGGGCTGCACGGCTCACCCGCCTCACCAAACAGGGCATCACCGCGTACGCGACCGAAACGCGGCCGCCCCTGCCCCCCACGCGCGACAAGCACCACAACGTCCCCACAGTGCGCCGGTGAGCGACACACCACGACTTGCCCCACGGACAGCTCACGGGCCCCCACGGCCCCCGCCCCCACCACCACAAATGCCGCCCCCTGCCAAGCAGCCGGATAGGTCGTCAAATCCTGGACAACATCAACAAGCGGGACCAGCATGGGGGCGGGCATGAACACCTCTTCCCCCAATGTACTGAACATATGAATATTGATCAAGCGTAAGAAGAGCCTATGCGGACATATTATGTCCGCATCACATTTCCTCTGGACGGGATACCGAGAGGGTGGAGGAATCGATGACCCGTTCGAACCGATTGATGGCCCTTCTTGTGGTTCTTTGCACGTTTCAGGCGGGATGGATTCTCGGCGGCGTCTTCACACCGATCGCCCACGCCGAACCGAGCCCCGAAACCGCCGCCGTCCCCGAAGCTGACTGGGTCTACCGGTGCAAACTCTTTAAAGTCGATCTGACCAAAGACGACACGCTCGAAACCGATGACAACACCACGCCCGCGGGGATGTGGGTTCGAGGCGAGCGCAAACGCGGCTGGACGCTGGCGGAGCTCGATTTCGAAGTCGGACAGAAATCTACCGGCTATCCCGAAGGGTGGACGCAGGTTTGCGTCCGCAACCTTGCATCGAAATAGTAATCGAATTTACTATTTACCTTAGGGTCCGAGAGTGCTCGGGCATACACCGACCTCCGCGCGTTGCCACTCAGCAAGTGCATTTCGCCAGAGATTGGCACGGAGCTTCCGTTCCGGTTCCGCTCCGCGCGGTGGTGGGACCACGGGAAATAGCGACGAACCCGCTTTTAAGGCCCAGTCGGCCTCGGTATTCAACGGCAAAGGCTCCACCTCGGCGACCACTTGGTCGGCGCCGTTCGAGCCCACGCGGTCCAATCTTCCAGCCAAAGTCACCAGTCGATGTGCTGTATCCGCATCGCCCTTTCGTAGCGCAACCCCCACGGCCTCCAAAACCGCCTGCGACAGCACCGCGCGCCCCTCCCAGATCTCTCCTTCGGTGGGAGGAATCGGCAGGTCGACGCCGCACGGTCCCAAGCCCCGAGAATAACGTCCGACCTTGATAAGCACGCCATCGCCCAAAGCCCTTACTTCGACCGGCACACCAGCGGCCTCAGCAAGAATCACCGCCGCCAACGCGGTAGACCACGGCGATGAACGCCCCAACCGCCAAGCGTAACCGGGATCGCCCCCAGCCTCTCGCCAAACCCCCGAACGAAAATGATGCTCAGTAGCCAATACCAGAGATGTAATCCGGATGGCTCGAGCATCTTCCGTCTCTCCCTGACGCACCCAAGCAGCCCAGTCAGCCGACTCTTGTTCAAGGTCACGCGTGGTTCGAGGACCGTACAAGGTTTCCCAGAGGGGCGTCGCCAAGGAGTGCCGAACGGCACCCTCCCACTCCGGAGCAAGACCCTCCGCAAGCCGAAGACCACATCGCGGTGATTCAAGATCTCGGCACTCCTCTCCGCGCCAGTCCCACCCAAACCCGGTACCCACTGGCAGCGCATTGGACGGCATACCGGAGCTCTGCCGCTCACGAAGCCGCTGAAAACCCTCCTGATCCACACCCAGGGTTCCCAGCCCAGCTTCCACGGCGTCTTGAAGTTCCGGGTCCCGATGCACCGCCAGACGGCGCAGCGACCCGGCACGCGCCCGGCGCGCCACAGGATCTCCTTCCGGGGCCCAGTTGAGAACCAACCGCTCTCGAATACGCGGATCGATCCACGGCCGAGGATCGTCCGTTAGCCAGGTCAAAACGTCATTTCTCTCCGCCTCAGGGAACCCCGGAGCCCACAGTCGGCGCGTAAAGTCCGTTGGCACCGAAAAGCCATTTTCCACCAACAACAGCGCCGTCCGCCAACGCCGTACCGCGGATCCGGGTGCCCGCGCCCGTGCGCTCATCCAGGCGGTTCGCCTTGGGCTTTCGAGGCGTTCGTACTGGGCGATCAACCACTGGGGACCACAGTCGATACGGGCGTCATGCTCCAAAGCACGCAAAAGCGTGTACCAGCCCACGTTCTGACAGTTTGAAATCGCGGAAAGCTGCGCTTCGGTCAGCGGGCGGCCTGCCTGCCAATCCCAGTACCGATTGTTGAGCGCATCGAAATTCCAGGC
>SYKL01000220.1 GCA_005797785.1 Pseudomonadota bacterium
CACGATCATCGTCAGTTCGGCTCGATCCTTTTCCGATTCGCGAAGGGCGTTCGCAAAAGCGCGGTCCACCACCGGATCCGGATGCCGCGGGCGGGTGCCTTTGATCGGATCCGAGAGCAATTGGCGCCCGTTCACCTGCAAAAAGAGCTCTGGAGAACTACTCAAAATGGCCACATCTGCATTCGGCCGCAGAAATGCGCCGTGCGATGCCGATGCCAACCTCTCCAGACGGCGCCACGCTGGAAATGCCTCTCCACAACCGGTCAATCGGACAACACGGCTCAGGTTGACCTGATAACAATCTCCCGACCCGATCCAGTCCAGGATCTGCCGGATGTCACGTTCCCACTCTTCTTTTGAGCGCGTCTCCATGGTTGACGCCTGGGCTGGCGGCGGTGGACCGAGCACTGCGGCACGTTCCAACAGACGAATCGCCTTGTCCTGAAACTGGCGGCTCCCACACGCTTTCCAACGCTGATGCTCGGCGCTCCACGCCAAAGCGCCCTCATATCTACCCAAAAAAAGTGGTGGTTCCGAAGTCGCTTTTGAGGCAGGCAGGCGCTCCACCTGATCGCCAACCCCATATCCCAGATAGCCCACCACCCCGCCGGGAAATATATCTTCCGAAGTGTCTTTTCTCAGAAGCCTGCGACCGGTCGCGGGCCAATCGCGGGGATCGGTGGTGGTCTCCACCGGGTCCCACACCAATAAAGACCACCCGTCCGGACCGCACGTCACCCAGCTCGTTCCTGGGCGATCTTCCAGAAGCGCTAAAACCGATTCGACGGATGGCGCGGTGGTCAGCGTTTTTCCTTGCGGGAAGGGTCGTGGGTCTTACACCTTAACGGAGGAGGAGCCGATGCGAAAACTGTTGATGGTGGGGACGTGCCTTGGCACCCTGGTGGCCTGCGCGGATGTAGATTCCGAGGACATTTTGACGAGCGGGATGTTCGCGAACTTGTCCGTGACCGCGGACGGAAGCGGCGACAGCGAAGCGCTCGCAACGCTGCGAGTTGGAGGTGCAGGCTCCACAACGTATGTGGAACTGTCCGAGGGAGACGACCTGACCGCTAGCGCGGGGGATGGCGAGGGCGTCGCGATGGAGGAGTACGAACTCCTAGATTATCACGGTTATAAGGCGGTACTTCCCACGGACGACCCCGAGACCGAGTTCAACATTTCGTTGACCAGGACCGTAGATGAGGGGGCTCCTAACTCTACGATTTCGATCCCGGCACCGTTCGACATCGAGGATGTCCCGGATTCACTCGATCGGTCCTTGGACTTGCCCCTCAACTGGTCCGAAGTCGACCCTAGCCTCACTTTGACGGTTGCCACCTCCGGAACCTGTGTGGAGGCCTATTCTGACGAGATCGACAATCCTGAGGACGGCACCGTCGATGTTCCCGCATTGGTTCCGCTGGAGGGCGAAGAGGATACCAGCTGCGAAGTGACGGTGACCCTCCGTCTTCGCGAAACCGGCACCATCGACTCCGGCTACGGTGGCGGCGAAGCATTCGGATACCAAGTTCGTAGCGTTACCTTCTTGAGCACTCCCGCTGCCGCGGTGGAAAACTAACCCTTGAGCAGCCGTTTCGTGGCGGCGATCGGATCGGGCGCGTTCGCGATCGCGCCGATCACCGCCCACGAATCCGCACCGGCCGCCACAACTGAAAAGAGGTTGGTTTCGGTGATTCCGCCGATCGCCACCAGCGGTCGATGCGCAGGCACAAAGCCTCTCGCCTCATTCAACCCCACCAATCCGCGAACGCGCTTCGGACGTCCGGCGTTGGCGGTAGGAAAGACCGGTCCAAAAGCGACATAATCCGCTTCCGCGACGGCCTCTCGCAGCTGAAGCACATGGTTAGTCGATCGCCCGATCACGCTTTCTTTCCCGACAATCTCTCTCGCTGCCGCCACGGTGCCATCCAACTGCCCCAGGTGAACCCCGTGAGCGCCGATGGAGGCTGCAATTTCCGCATGATCGTTGAGGATCAACACCGCACCATACCGTTGACACTCCGCCAAGATTTCCGTTCCTGAAATGCGAATCTCGTCCTTCGATAGCTTCTTGGCTCGAAACTGAAGGAGCCGACACCCTCCGTCCAACAATTGCCGCGCCAACCGCACCGGATCGCCGAACCGCGCGACCTCAGCGTCGGCAATCCCATACAAGCCATGGAATCGTTGAAGGATCTCCGCTTTTTTCATCGTTCCTCGTTGAGAGGATCAAGGCGTTCCATGCGTTCGCGCAGGGTATTTCGTGAAAGGCCAAGCAGTTCCGCGGCCCCCTTCTGATTGCCCGCCGTGCGGCCCAATGCCGCTCGAATCAACGCTCTTTCCGTAGCGTCGATCACCAATTGGTAAAGAGTAGGCGCCTCCGGAGAAGGTTCATACCGGGATACTACCGGTCGAAGACTCGCTTCAACGATCTCCTCAAACGCCTGACGATCGCCACGCTCGCGATGATGGGCGTCCAACAGCGCCAATACACGACGAGGCAGCGTCTCCAGCGAAAGATTCGATCCCCTCGCCGAAGTGGACGCCTGCACCAAAAAAGTCTCTAACTCCCTATGGTTTCCAGGCCATGGGTACCGCTCCATCCGATCCCACAGCGCCGCCGCCACCCGGCGAGGCGGCAACCCCAACCGTCGCCGATAGTCATCTAGGTACAAACGAGACAGTGGGCGAATGTCTTTGGGTCGATCGCGCAACGGCCGAAGCAGCACGTGCGTCCACGACATTCCCTCGCGTTTCGGATCGTGTGGGTGCCGACTTCCGGCCATTACCCGCCATTTTGTCGCCTCGGCAAGCGTCAGCGCCGACAAAATAATCTCGGAACGATGATCCTCAAGATTCTCAATGTAGAGCGTTCCAGGAATGGAATCACGAACCTGAGGATCCGTCCCAGGATACAGAACCACAAATGGACGTTCTTCGCCGATCATTCGGTGAACGGTTTTGGCGACCCACTCCTTTCCGGTGCCGCGTTCACCCTGGACACGGATCGGCATCGGGCTGTGCACCAAATTGTGCAGCGTCACATGGGGTTCTGGGCCGAGACCAATCAACTCCACGAGCTTTCGTTCGCGGTCGGAGAAAATCACCTTTTCAGTGGAGTGCGCCAACGAGCTAAAATGGGTAAGCGACCTCAGCATCTCAATGGGTGGAAGCGCACTTCGAATCGCCCGTATTGTGGGGCTGTGCGGCACGCTTCGCCGCACCATCTCCAGCACCTCGCCGGAGGCCCCCGGAAGGTCCCCATCGATCAATAGAAGTTTAGTTCGATCCTTCGTCAACTTCGACAGAGTATCGGACCAGGTCGCACAATAAGTGGCAGCGCGCCCCTCGGTGGCCAATTGTTGGACCACTCGGGACCGGAGCTCTTCATCGGCGGTAGCTACGACAATGGCGTGCATCGACGGTCGGTGTAACGCGCGCAACGTCGGATCTGGAATCAACTAAAATACTAGTTGACTGTCTGGACATGCAACTAATCTCTTAGTAGTATGAACGGGCCTGTGTAAAAAG
>SYKL01000221.1 GCA_005797785.1 Pseudomonadota bacterium
CGATGACTTCGATGCCCAAGTAACCGGGGGGACGACGTGGTATCGGGATGTGGATGCGGACGGTTTTGGGGGCGCAAACTCGGTCGTCGCGTGCACCCAGTCGGCGGGTTATGTGCTTGCTACCGGGGATTGTGATGATGCCCGCGCTTCGGTCCATCCCGGTGCCACCGAAGTGTGTGACGCGAACGAGCGCGACGAGGACTGCGACCAACTGAGCGACGACCAAGATCCGACGGCAACTGGTAAAGTAGTTTACTATATCGATGGCGACGGGGACTTCTACGGCGCTGGCGTTGCGCATTCGGCCTGCGATTTGCCAGCGAGTAGCGCGACGACCGCTGGGGATTGTGATGATCAGACAGGAACAATCCATCCGGGTGCGGTGGAAGTGTGCGACGAGGCCGACCGCGATGAAGATTGTGACGGTTTAAGCGATGATCTGGATGCTGGGGTGGATGCTGGGACCTTTCAGACCTGGTATGTCGATGCCGATCATGATGGCTATGGTACAACGTCGGTTGGAGCTTGTGATTCGGGACCTGATCTGGCCGCGGTGGCCGGTGACTGCGACGACGCGCGGGGGCAGGTCCACCCGGGGGCGGCCGAGGTGTGCGATCCGGTGGATCGCGACGAAGACTGCGATGCGGCCGTCGATGACGGTGACCCCAGTGCGACGGGAAAAACACGTTGGTACCTCGACATGGATGAGGACGGCTATGGTGTGGGCCCGGGCGTGTTGGCTTGCCAAGCGCCGCTCGAAACCTCGGATGAACTTGGGGATTGCGATGACGCCGATGCGAGCGTGCATCCCGGCGCTACGGAGCGGTGCGATGCCGCAAACACCGACGAGGATTGCGATGGCGAGGCCGATGATGACGATTCATCCACTTCGAATGACAGCAAAGTCACGGTCTACGCTGACGAGGATGGCGACGGCTACGGCGACCCGGAGACCGAACACCGGGTGTGCGATCCGGTGTTGGGAGAAGTCTCCGACAACGCCGACTGTGATGATGCGGCCGAGGAAATCCACCCGGATGCCACGGAAGTGTGCAACGTCGAGGACGACGACTGCGACGGCTTAGTCGATGAAGATCTGGAATGCGAAGGCACTTTGGACACGGAGCAAGCGCTGAGCCAAGATCCGCTTCAGGGCTGTGGCTGCCAGAATGGCGCAACGCCAGCATCGAGTGGCTTGGCTCTGGCGTTGGCGTGGCTGCTGAAGCGGCGGCGAAACGGGTGATCAGTTGACGTTGACGCTGCCCTGACCGTAGGGCACCTGGGCCGGATCCAAGTCGCGGAGAACCTCTTCCAGCAGCTTCTTCGCCTTGGTGGACTTTTCACCCGTTGCCGAGAAATTCTTGATTAACGCCAGGATTTCGGTCCGGCTCATACGGGTAAAGTCTGGAAGAGCACGTCCAAGTTCGCTATACGCCGCCTTCATGTCCTCCCCGTGGCGGCCCACGAATCCGGAGGTGATGGTCGACCAATGCCGAAGGAACAAGGTTCGGACGTTCATCAGCGCGTATTCGGCGCGTGCCCCGCCCAGGGCTGTGCCGTGCATGCGCACCAGGGTCTGCAGATCGCCCTGGAGAGCGTCCAATGCGGTCTGATTGATGTTTCCTTGGAGGTACGCCGCATCGTACACCGGACGTTGCCGGTCGACGGCGTTGCGCAGGTCCTCCATGGACATTCCGGCTTTGCCTACGTTGGTCTGGTAACCACCATCTTCCGACCAGATCGCCACATTCTGGTCGCGCGGCCCGCTGCCTTTGGCGACATCGGTGCGCGCCTTTTCGATGCCATCGTCCTCATGCCCGCGCGTACCTTGTTCCCATTTGGAGAGATGACGCGTCGAACCGGTAGCCGCACTTGGGGAATAATCGGCATACCCCCAAGCGGTCTTGAGGTTGGGGAAGATCGCGCGATAGCGGTCCATTCCATCGGTCATTCCAGAAAAACACGCGGAAAATGCGATATCTTCCACCTGAGCCGCCGCTCGAGGGAACATTTTGAACACGCCGAGGAGGTGGGTGTAGCTCATCGAGCCGAATTCCATGTCGTGCCCGCCCCAGAGGTAGTCGCCACTGGAGTGCCCCGAGATCACGACGCGTTTGAGCAGCCCGGCGCCAGACTCGGCGGTCCAAAGGGCTCGGATCATGCCGAACATCTCGTCCCGCGCGTTGTCGCCGGTGGCGGCGAGGTACGCGATGATCTGAGTGGCCTTGGCGGGCGGGAGTCCGGGAAGTAGGGACAGCGCTTCCTGAAGCCCTTCATCGCTGGTCAGGCTCGCCCATTTGCCGGAAACTTGAACTTGATCCTGATGTTGTTGGCCCGATCCCATGGCTCCTATCAACTGGCTGCCGATCTGCCCTTTGAGGGTGTCGAACTCAACTCCCTTGGATTCGGGGTTTAGACCCATGAACAGGGTGGTTTCGCGCTGAACATAGGTGTCTAGGCCTTCCCCTGCAGTTTCATGGCTCAGCCATTCCATGGTGATGTCACCACACTTTCCATCGGCGTCCAGGCCTACCTTGGCCTGCCAGCGGGCGATCTCTTGGACGAGGGCCGGGGTGAGGGAGGTATCCGTTGATCCAACGACCGCTGCAACTTGTTGCCAAGCCGCCGCAGGAATGCTCTTTCGGGAGTTGTAAATGACGCTTGCGGAGGCTTGTTCGGCGGTCAGGAGTTGCGTCGGCTGCACTGCGGAATTGGCCTCGGCACCGATCACATTCGCGCTCGAGGAGGCCGCGTCGTACGCATCCAGTGCAGTCGGGGTCGGAGTGCGACGTTGATAGACGGGCATGGGTTTCTCGCTGCGGTGGGGTCATTGTACGCGGGAAGCGTAGGGTGGTGGTGACAGCTCGGTTCACAATCATCCAAATGCATACATACGGTGGTTTGCATCTCTGCAGGTCCAGGAAATGTCAACTGGCGCCCCCACCGTAGACCTTGACGGCGTTCCACAATCGCGTAATACGCGAGAGATGGCATTCTCAGCATGGCTTGGGCTTTCGGATGGCGTAGCGGACCGACGTGAAGCGTTGTTCGGTGGAGTGGGTGCGGTTCGGGTCTGGAATCTACTCGGAACCGGGCGAGCAGAGCCATTTTCCGCCGTGTTGGCGTGTGAACTGGAGCCCGGTGCTTCGGTGGGCCCGCATGTGCAACAGCGCGATCCGGAGATCGTGCTTGGCGTCGAGGGCTCCGGCGTGGCGGAAGTTGCAGGTACAGCCTACCCTTTGATTCCTGGCGCCGTCATTCATGTTCCCCACGGCAAGCGGCTGTCGTTGCAGAATGCCTCGGCCACTGACCCGCTCAGGTACTTAATCATCAAGTCAAAACAGGCACTTGCTGAATCGCCGCCGTAAAGACATAGTCAAGTGGTTGACTAGTTCGCTGACGCGGTTGACCGATACACGGTCTTGGCTTAGGAAGGGCTGTTTGAATTCAGCCGCGGAGAAAGGATGAGCGAACCGGATTACGCGCGCGACGCTCTGGCCGAGATGCCGAGCGATGTCGCCAGCAGCCCTTTGTTCAACGCGGATCTCGCGCCGGTTCCCTCCAAACACCGGAATTGGACGACCTACAATTTTGCGGCGCTGTGGATTTCGATGGCGCACTGCATTCCCACGTACATGCTGGCGGGAGGCCTGTTTGCGGCGGGGATGAACTGGTGGCAAGCGCTGTTGACCATCGGGCTTGGCAACCTGATCGTATTGGTGCCGATCCTGTTGAACGCTCACCCCGGAACCAAGTATGGAATTCCTTTTCCGGTGCTGGCGCGGGCCTCTTTTGGAACCGAAGGCGCGAACGTTCCTGCGGTATTGCGGGCGTTGGTCGCCTGTGGTTGGTTTGGCATCAACACGGTGATCGGCGGCGAAGCGATTCGTACGTTCATTTCGACTTTCTGGCCTGGGTTTTCGGAGATTGGTGCGGGGGTTAGCCTTTTCGGTCTGAGTATTCCAAGTGCCATGACGTTCCTGCTGTTTTGGGCATTGAACATCCTGATCATCTTCAAAGGGATGAATGCGGTGAGGGTGTTTGAGAACTGGGCCGCACCGATCGTTTTGGTTCTCGCTGGGTTTTTGCTCGGATGGGTGCTCTGGCGTGCCGGTGGCGTCGGCCCTCTTTTAAGTCAGCCGTCCAAATACCCTACTTTGGCGACATTTTGGCCAGTGTTCATTCCTTCGTTGACCGGGATGGTGGGGTTCTGGGCGACCTTGTCGTTGAACATCCCTGACTTTACGCGGTTTGGTAAGAGTCAGCGCGAACAGATGCTGGGCCAGGTGCTCGGACTCCCGACGACGATGATCGCCTTTTCGGCGATGGCAGTGGTGATCACCAGTGCTTCTTCGGCGATTTTACAGGGCGTGCCCGTTGATAAATTGTGGAATCCTGAATTGGTGCTGGGGTTTATGACTTCGGCGACCCCCGCACCCGGCTTGACAGAACCCTTGATTGCTTCCGCGGTTACCCGTGCAATCGTGGCGGTGATCGCCGTACTTGGCGTTGTAATTGCGACGATTTCCGTGAACATCGCCGCCAATGTGGTGAGCCCGGCCAACGATTTTGCCAACCTCGCCCCCCGGCACATCAGCTTTAAAATGGGCGGCTTGATCACGGGGATTCTGGGGATCCTGTGCATGCCTTGGAAGCTGCTTGCGGATTCGCAGACCTACATCAATGGCTGGTTGGTAGGGTATTCGGCGTTGTTAGGACCGATTGCTGGGATTATGATCGCGGACTATTTCATTGTGCGGAAATGCGAGTTGGACGTGCCCGATTTGTATCGGACCCAGGGCCGCTATGGCCGGTGGAATTGGGTGGCGATTGTCGCGCTGATCTTCGGTGTTCTGCCGAATCTTCCAGGATTCTTGAAGGGGATTCACGCGGTGGAGTCGATTCCGGCAGTGTTTGACTCGCTCTATGTGTACGCGTGGTTCACGGGGTTGATTCTTGCCGGCGGGACCTATCTCGCGGGAATGCAGGTTAAAGTTAAGGAGTAGGTGATGCAAGGACCGGTACCGGACGACCAGTATTTCATGTCTGAGGCGCTGGCGGAAGCACGCAAAGGGCTTGAGGAAGGCGGGGTTCCTATTGGATCCGTGTTGGTGATCGATGGCCAGATCGTAGGCCGTGGGCACAACCGTCGGGTGCAGGAAGGAAGCGCCATTCTCCATGGAGAAATGGATGCTTTTCGTAATGCCGGACGCCTGCCTGCCTCGGCCTATTCGCGCGCGACGCTATATTCTACGCTTTCTCCCTGCGACATGTGCACGGGGGCGACGCTGCTGTTCAAGATCCCGCGCGTGGTGTTCGCGGAGAATCGGACATTTGTAGGGGGCGAAGACTACCTTCGGGCACGTGGGGTGGAAGTGGTGAACTTGGATCTTCCGGAAGCGGTCGAGTTGATGAACGATTTCATCGCGCGATGCCCGCACATTTGGAATGAGGACATCGCGGTGTAGTGGGCGGCAGCCCTCCTAGTACATCATCTCCAGCTCGCGACCAATGGTTTCCTTTGGTGCAACCACGGTAAACAGCAGATCTATGGCCTGCTCTCCGCCCTTAGGAACCTTCAGTTTCCAGCGCATGACGCCCTGTGGGTCGTCATCCCGGCGTGGCAGGGCCGGAGTGGAGGTATCACCAAGGGAAACGTCCACCTTCTCGGCGGCTGCCACGGGAATTTGGTCAACTAAGTTTACTTCTGCATCTTCGGCGCCAAAGTTCTTGACCTTGATCCGGTAGTGGAAGTTGTACTTCACCCTTTTGCCGGCGCTCTGTTGGGTGCGTTCGACGAGGGTGCGCTCCACTTTGATGGTGCTCTCGTTTCCGAAGCTGATCCGGAGTTTTTCGCCGGGAACGATGGCCCCGATGGAGGAGGAACCGACCAGATCCGTGTCCACAAAACTGGAGAGAGACCCCGGTAAAAGCGGTATATCTCCGGCGTATTTGATGGAAGCGGTGCGGTAAATCTCGGGCACCAACTTGGGGATGGTGTCCAATTCCAAGGTGGCCTGGAAGGTCTGGCTTCCGACCGGGAGACGTTGTTCACTTCCATCCCCGCGGATGGAGCGCTTGCCCGGGATGGCGAACACCACTGCGCCGGAGCCGCCGACGGTGGCGGACATGTCGCTGGCGATCACTGTCGACAATTCGCGGTTGTCCTGCCGGAGCTGAATACCGCGCCCGGAATCCAAATTATCGAGGATCCCACCGCTGTAATAGCCGCCCGAAAGCGTCCACGCGGACAGTTGGGGAAGGGCTCCGGCGGTGGAGGGGTTCGCCGTCGACAGAAACAAGCTGGCGTCTTCCCACAACTCTCCGGTACTTTGGGAGACGACCCCGAAATACTCCACGGTGACTTGGTCGTTGGAAGGGTCGAGGCGAGCGTTATAATTCGGTGCCCATGAGGCTCCGTAGACCTGATAACGAATGCCGATTTCAACGGATTGGGCGGTTTCAGACTCAATGTCGACGCGAACGCGGTTTCCGGTGGCCAACGGATCGTCCAACTTGACCAACATCGGGCTCAGCTTTTCGGCGATCTTCGAGGCTTTGTCCTGCTCGGTGCGGAGCTTTGTGGCGATGTCCTTTTCGACCTCGCCGACATAAGCGAGGGTGCCTTTGATCTGTTCAAGCGCCGGCACCGGACGGTCTTGTCCGCCAGCAAGGCTGTTTCTCAGGAAGGTGCGTTGGGCCAGGAGCGCTTCGATGTCGTCGCGGATGCGTCCAAGTTCGTCCGCGAGTTTCTCAGCCTCCTTCCGTGTTTCTTGAATGCGTTCGGTGTCCTCGACCTTTCCTACACCGGACACCAACTCTACGCCCACGACCTTAAATTTTCCGCTTCGCGCTTGTGCATGCAACGAGTCCGACAACAGGCTCAGCGGGAGCCCTTCAAACAGCACGCTGGAGAGTCCAGGGGCGACCTTGACTTCACGGTGACGGGTGATCAGCGCCCGATCCCGAAACACCACCACTTGATCGACTTTGGAGTTGGGTTCCAGCGGTAGCGCGCTCTGTGGCATCGCGGAGTCGACGACCGTGGGACCCGGTCGCGGCGCCGGGGATCGGAGCTTCGTTTGGATGACATCGACGTCGAAATCCAAGTTCATCATGGATTCTGCTTCGGTTTTTAAGTCGCCGGCAAAGGCAGCGGAGATCAATAGCGGAAACCACATCGTTCCTCCAGGCCGTTTTCCTAACGCCATAAGGCTGTTTGTCGCATCGCTCGACGCCTTCCGCGAATTGTGTCAATCTGCGAACTGAGGCTGCGCCAGCTTGGGCAGCGGAGGGAATGACTTTGAATTTTCGTGCCTGTGCAGGGTTAAGTCTGATCGCGGCGTTTGCGTGTGCCGGGTCCCCCGAGCCGGTGGTAGAGCCGCCGCCGCCGCCGGCACCACCGCCCGTGATGGCAGAACCTACCGGAAATCCTGCTCCGCCAGGTGATTTTTCCGGGACGTACGAGGGGAAGCTGACCCTGTTGCAAGGAGAAAACTCGGTGTTGCTGACGTTGTCCGACGTGTTTGGTAATGCGCACATCTGCGAGTGTTCTGAAGAAGGTCAGAAAACCTCCGACGAACGGTATCAATTTCAGGGATTCGTGCTCGAGACGGGCGACGGGCGGGTCTGGTTGACCGGGGAGCCAGCGTGCTGCGGCGCTGGATTTCCTGGGTTTAGTGCTCGTATTTCTGAGGCGGCACCGTTGGAGCGTTGCACGGTGAATGCAGACAAGGCGCGCTTTCGCGGCCTCACCACATCGGGCGACGTAGGGGAGGATTCGGGTGCGTATGTGGTCAAGGGCGACGTGGTGGAGGCGGGTGCCGACGTCGGGGAGTATCGAATGAGCCGATTTGTAGGGAAGGCACGGACGATTGGCCTGCTGCCGACGGCGGACTTGGCATGCCCGTAGGGAGGATGCGGCTCCACGGGTGGATCCTCGGCCTGCTGACCGGCTGTGCCGAGCCGGGGTCATCCAGCTCCGAGGACACGGATCCAGCGCTTTCCACCGAAGAAACCCTACCGATTGAACCGGGGGAATACCGGCTCGCCCTCACCGACGGACGGGAATTTGTCGTTCATCTGCCGGAAACCTTCGATTCATCCATATCAACCCCGATTTTGTTTGTGTTCCACGGGGCCAACCAAGGGGCGCGTTATGCCTGGAACACCTTCAAAATTCAGGAAGCTACCGATGAACGCGGTTGGATTCTTATTTTTGGCGAGGGTAGCAATGGCGGTTACGACCCCGTGGGTCCAAAGAGTGGACGAACCTGGAATGTCGAATACTGTTGCGGCCAGGCGAGCCGCATGGGGGTCGACGATCTCGCGTACTTTGACGCGATTCTGGAGGTGGTGGGGCGCGACTATAGCGTTGATCGAACGAGAGTTTACGCCACGGGATTTTCCAATGGTGCGATGTTGACGCACCGATTGGCTGCTGAACGTTCCGAGGAGTTGGCGGCGGTGGCGCCGATCGCCGGTTGCGCGGGAGGGTGGTTGGATGGAGAGTTTTGGGCGCCTGCCCCACCGAGCTTGCCGGTTCCGCTGGTCGAGGTTCACGGGCGATCGGACGGCACGGTGCCGTTCGAGGGTGACGAGCATTTTGAAAGTGTCGCCCAAACCATGGCTTTCTGGTCCACCGCGAATCAGTGCCAAGGGGATCCCGTCGTGCTGGCGACGGGTGAGCCCCATGTGGTCGTTTCCACCATGACCGACTGCGCTGGAGGTGCCGAAGTGTGGCAGGTGGCTGTGGAGGGCGGAACGCATAAGTACAATTTGCTTGAGGAGTTTGGTGCGAACACGCCCGAGCAAGTGGCTCAATTTCTGGAACGTTTCACGCGCGAGTGAATGCACCCGTTATTCGTTGCCACGAGGCCTGCGGTGCGCAAGGGTGCGGTACATACCTAAATCATGCAGATATCAGACGTCGGATGAGTTCTTTTAACGTCTGCATGCCCGTTCGGCGGACACCGCGCTGGACCAGGGCGTCCGGAGCGAAGCCCTTGACGTTGATCCGAAGCCGGTATTCGATGAGAGTCTTACTCTCATCGGATGCGGCAAGCTTCCATTCCATGCGAAGGTGACTTAAATCCTCACTTTCCAGTAGAGACATTTCCCACCCGTCCTCAGTCGGGCACCGTAGGGCGCGGTAGTGCATTGGTGTTAGGCCTCCTTTGGTCATGACACTGAGTTCGGTGCACTCTCCCATGGCTTTGGCTGAGGCGGACAGGACGTCGTCCGAGAGCTGGATCGCACGGGTGGCGTCCGAAAGCACGGCACGAACTTCCGGTTCGGATGCGGGTAGCGACGCCCGGGCGACGACCGTCCCGTCGGATTCGGTGATGACGGTAGGAGCCAAAGGGCTAGAAGAAGCGACATGAACACAGAGCAAGGCTAGCGAGGACAACATGGAGTCTCCGGCGGATAAGGGGGGCCTCCAAAGTGGTGGAGGGCGAGGCAGAATGTCCGGAGTAGATGCGACTTGGCCTTACACGTACGCGCGTTTGTCTTACATGGACGTTGGTAAAGCGGTTGACCATCGACGTCGGACAAATTCTGTCCTCGTCATCCTGGTCCCTCTTCGCCGCCTGCGCTACGTTTCACGGCCGCGCTTGCGCGCCCTTTTGGAGAAGCCTCGATGTCTGATGCCACCAAGTCCGATCTCGTCCGTTGCGGTCTGATTCAGCTTTCCAACCCGATCAATGACGAGAGTCGTCCGGTCGCCGAAATTCAGGAAGCGATGTTTCAAAAGCATCTGCCGTACATTGAGGAAGCGGGCAAAAAGGGCGTCCAAATTCTGTGCTTGCAAGAGATCTTCAACGGACCTTACTTCTGTCCGAGCCAGGACCCGCGCTGGTATGCGGCAGCGGAAACCTGTCCCGGCCCCACCACGCAACGGTTGGCGGAGTACGCCAAGAAATACGAGATGGTGATCATCGTTCCGATCTACGAGCGGGCGATGCGCGGCGTGTTTTACAACACGGCGGCGGTGATCGATGCGGACGGCACCTATCTCGGAAAATACCGGAAGCAGCACATTCCTCAGGTGGCGGGCTTTTGGGAGAAGTTCTTCTTCACGCCGGGGGACGGTGGATATCCGGTGTTTAAGACGCGTTATGCGACGATCGGTCTGTACATCTGTTACGACCGGCACTTCCCCGAGGGTGCGCGGTGTTTGGCGCTGAATGGCGCCGAAATCGTGTTCAACCCGAGCGCCACGGTGGCAGGCCTTTCGCAATACCTGTGGAAGATCGAGCAACCTGCGCACGCGGTCGCCAATGGCTACTATGTGGGCGCGATCAACCGGGTGGGCACGGAAGCCCCGTGGACTATCGGAAAGTTCTCTGGACCCTCCTATTTCGTCAATCCGCGCGGCGAATTTGTGGCCACGGCGTCTGAGGACAACGACGAGCTGCTGGTCGCGGATCTCGATTTGTCGATC
Organism: Pseudomonadota bacterium; assembly: GCA_005797785.1. GTDB lineage: Bacteria > Myxococcota_A > UBA796 > UBA796 > SYKL01. Next base: position 10,445 of record SYKL01000221.1, read on the forward strand.
ATCGACAAAGTTCGCTCCACCTGGCAATTCTTCCGCGACCGCCGCCCGGATGCCTACACCGAGCTCACCACCCGCTCCGGCAACCACTGAGCGCCGCCATGAGCAACCTTCCAGGTACGACCTTGATTCGCGGTGGCACCGTGGTCACCGCCGATGGCGAGTCGCGCGCCGATGTCTTGGTTTCCGGCGAGACGATCGCAGCGATCGGAGCCAACTTAGACGTACCCGCGGGCGCCCGGGTGATCGACGCCGGCGGCGCTTTGGTGATTCCCGGCGGGATCGATCCGCATACGCACATGGAGCTTCCGTTCATGGGGACGGTCGCTTCCGAGGACTTTTTCACGGGAACGTCGGCCGCCGCCGCCGGCGGAACGACGCTTTCGCTGGACTTTGTGATCCCCGGCAATACCCAGCGCCCGCTCGAAGCCTACAAAGAGTGGCGCGGTTGGGCCGAAAAGGCAGCATGCGACTATAGCTTTCATGTGGCGATCACCTCGTGGAGCGATCAAGTTCGCGATGACATGCGCACATTAGCGACGGAACATGGGGTCAACAGCTTTAAGCACTTCATGGCCTATAAAAACGCGATCATGGCCGACGATGAAATCCTGATTCACAGCTTCCGCACCGCGCGCGAACTCGGCGCATTATGTACAGTGCACGCTGAGAATGGCGAGCTGGTGTTTGCGCTTCAGCAGGAGATCTACGATCGCGGGATCACGGGCCCCGAAGGACATCCCTTGTCGCGTCCTCCGGAAGTCGAGGGAGAAGCCGCGAATCGTGCGATTCGTATCGCGGAAGTCCTCGGTGTTCCCTTGTACGTGGTGCACACCTCCTGTGAAGACGCTTTGCAAGCGGTCACTCGGGCACGCCTGGAAGGTCAGCAGGTGTTTGCCGAGGTGTTGATCCAACATCTGGTGATCGACGACTCCGTGTATCGGCATTCCGACTGGGATCAGGCGGCGGGGCACGTGATGAGCCCACCCTTCCGAAGCAAGGAACATCAGGCAGCGCTTTGGAGAGGCTTGCAAGCGGGCATGTTGCAGACCACCGCCACCGACCACTGCTGTTTTGGCCGGGAGCAGAAGCGCGCGGGTCTGACCGATTTCCGTAAGATCCCGAATGGAACCAGCGGAATCGAAGATCGTATGGCGGTGCTCTGGCACCACGGAGTGCGCACCGGTCGACTGACGCCATCGGAGTTTGTTGCGGTGACCAGCACCAATGCCGCGAAGATCTTCAATCTTCACGGAAGGAAGGGATGCATTGCGGTCGGCGCGGACGCGGATCTGGTGGTCTGGGATCCGAACCGCACGCGCACGATCTCCGCGAAAACCCACCATCAAAATATCGATTTCAATATCTACGAGGGGATGGAAGTCGTCGGCGGCCCCGCGGTCACCCTCTCCCGCGGGATGGTGGTCTGGGAAAATGGCGAACTGAAGACGGTTCGCGGCCGCGGTCGCTACATTCATCGTCCGTGCAACGCCCCGTTTTGGCAGGCGCAACGGATCCGCAATTCCAACCAAAATCCCACCGGCGTTCAGCGCTAGGACGAAGGATCACCCATGAGCATCCCTGCTTTCCCGGCGAATTCATACGATTTCGTCAAGTATGTTCCAGCCCGCAACTACATTGGCGGTGAGTGGCGCGATCCTTCCGGGTCGGAAGAATTACCGATCCCGAATTCCCGTTGGGGAAAGGCGATTTCCACAGTGCGGATGTCGACCGCGGCGGACGTGGATGCCGCAGTGCAGGCGGCGAAGGTCGCTCAGCGCGGATGGCGCGAAGTTCCGCTTCGCGAGCGGGCGATGGTGATGTACCGCGCCCGCGATCTGATGCTGAAGCACATCGAGGAATTGGCGTGGTTGGTTTCTCATGAAAATGGAAAGCTGTTTTCTGAGGCCAAGGCCGAGGTCGAAAAGGGCATTGAATGCGTTGAGTTTGGATGTTCGTTGCCGAATCTCGCCGCGGGAGAGCAGCTGGAAGTCAGCCGGGGGGTTCGTTGCGAGCTTACGTACGAGCCGCTCGGCGTCGTCGCGGGAATTGTCCCGTTCAACTTCCCTTTTATGGTTCCACTGTGGATGCTGCCGCAGGCGCTGGTCGGCGGAAACGCCTTTATCCTCAAACCGAGCGAGCGGGTGCCGCTTTCGTCGCTTCGGTTGGTGGAGATTTTTGCGGAAGCGGGGCTTCCTGCGGGTGTCTTAAGCCTGGTGCAAGGCGGAAAAGAAGCGGTCGAAGCGATCTGCGATCACCCCGACATCAAAGCCGTCGGCTTTGTCGGCTCGACCAAAGTTGCCAAACTGGTCTATGGACGGGCTTGTTCGAGCGGCAAGCGGGCTTTGTGCCTGGGCGGCGCCAAAAACCACCTGGTTGTCGTCCCCGACGCCGATGTCGATCTCACCGTCGACAACATTGTGGCTTCGTTCACCGGTTGTGCGGGACAGCGCTGTATGGCCGCTTCGGTGTTGTTGGCCGTCGGCGATGTCGACCACATAGTAAACAAAGTTGTCGAAAAAAGTGCCGCTTTGAAGCTCGGTGTGGAGTTGCCGCCGGTCACGACTGCGGCCGCCGTGGATCGAATGGCCTCCTACGTGAATGACGCCGAAAAGCGGGGAGCCAATGTTCGCGTTGATGGCCGCGGTAAAAACGCCACCGAAGGCGGGTTTTGGTTTGGCGCGACCGTGATCGATCAGGTGAGCGCCGACATGCCGGCGGGCCGTGAAGAGATCTTCGGACCTGTTCTGTCGATCATCCGCGTGAAGAATGTGGATGAAGCGTTGAAAATCGAGAATGGCAATCCCTACGGCAATGCGTCGAGCGTTTATACGACTTCCGGCGATGTGGCCGCTCGGATCATGGGAAATGCGGAAGCAGGAATGTGCGGCGTAAACGTCGGCGTTCCCGTGCCTCGGGAGCCGTTTGGGTTCGGTGGCTGGAATGATTCCTGCTTTGGAGCCGGAAATTTGACGGGTTGGGATGGGTTCCGGTTTTGGACCCGGCAGCGCAAGATCACGACGAAGTGGCAGCTACAAAAAGACGCCACCTGGATGTCGTAAGAATGGTTGTTTGGCCATGGGCCTTGCTCCTAGGCCTCGCGACCATTCTTAGTGGGGTTTAGTTGGTTCAAAACCAGAATTTTGGAGATCTTGGTATGAAATCGGAAGCGCGCCCGACGACAAGCGCAGGAGGTTGGCCCAGCGAGCCCTTCGAGGCGTCGGCGAAAACACGCTTCGTCGAAGGCTTCACGACGAGGGGCGAGTCGGGACGAGCCTCCGGAGCGTTCGGAGGGAGCGCGTTGGGTGTTTGTTGCCTTTATCTCGATACAATTTGACTTTTGACGAGGGAACCTATGAACGGACAAGAAATCGTTGAGCTGTGCTCCAAGCACAGTCTCTTCTCATGGTCAGCCACCGACGCGGTAAATCCACTTCCGATCGCCCGCGCGGAGGGCGTGTACATGTACACCGCCGATGGGCACCGGCTGCTGGACTTCAACAGCCAATTGATGTCGGTGAACATTGGGCACTCTCACCCTCGGGTGATCGCGGCGATGAAAAAAGCCTGCGACGGACTCATCTTCTCGCATCCGGGTACCGCGACCGAAGCGCGCGCACGACTTTCGAAACGTTTGGCGGATTTAACGCCGGGGAACATCAATTCGTTCTTCTATACCCTCGGCGGCGCCGAAGCGAACGAAAACGCCATCCGTGCAGCGCGACTGTACACCGGTCGAAGCAAGATTTTGGCGCGTTATCGCAGCTACCATGGCGGCACCAATGCCACCCTGCAGCTCACCGGCGATCCTCGGCGTTGGGCCAATGAACCGGGGATGCCTGGGGTGATTCGGGTCATGGATCCCCACCCGTACAACTATTCCTTTGGGAAGACGGAATCGGAAATCGTCGCGAACAACCTCACGTATCTGGAGGAAGTGATCCAGTACGAGGGGCCGCACACGATCGCGGCGATGTTCATCGAGACGGTCACCGGTACCAACGGCATTCTTCCCCCTCCCGCCGGCTATTTGAAGGGTTTGCGTGAGCTCCTCACCAAGTACGGCATCCTCCTCGTCTGCGACGAAGTGATGTGTGGTCTTGGTCGCACCGGCAAAATGTTTGCGTTTGAGTACGGTGGAATCGTCCCCGACATCGTCACTCTCGCGAAAGGTCTGACTTCTTCCTACGTTCCGCTGGGTGCCATGGGCGTTTCTGACCCCATTGCGGATCACTTTCACAAGAATGTGTTCTGGGGCGGACTCACCTACAATGCTCACCCCTTCTGTCTGGAAGTGGCGGATGCGGTTCTGCAAACGCTGATCGATGAGGACATGGTCGGCAATGCGGCTCGCTTGCAGCCGGTGATGACCGCGGAGATGGAAAAGCTCGCCAAGAACCACCCGAGTGTGTTGACGCACCGCAACATCGGCCTGTTTGGAACTGTCGAGCTTCGCAAGAAAAAAGGCAGCAACGAACCTTTGGTTCCCTACAATACGAGTCATCCGGTCATGGGCAAATTTAGTAAAGCACTTGTCGAAAAAGGATTGTTTACGATCAACCGCTGGAATGCGTTCATGACCAATCCTCCGCTTTGTATCACCGAAGCCCAGCTTCGCGAAGGGTTTGGAATTATCGACGGCGCGTTGGGTGTGGTGGACGAGGTGGTCGAATGAGCGTTTTACCGGAAAACCGTTCTGAAACGGTCTTCAAGGACTTCAAGCCCGCGCTGACTGCCAAACAAGCGATCGTCGAGGCGAACCGTTGCTTGTATTGTGCCGATGCGCCCTGCATCAAAGCGTGCCCGACCTCGATCAACATTCCCGAATTCATCCGAAAGATCGGCACCGGAAATGTCGCCGGATCGGCTAAAACCATCTTCGAATCAAACGTTCTGGGATCGAGCTGCGCCCGGATCTGCCCGGTGGAAGTGCTGTGCGTCGGCGATTGCGTGTACAACGAGATGGGAGTTCCTCCGATTGAAATTGGGAAACTCCAGCGCTATGCGACCGACACCGCCATCGCCGAAGGCTGGGAGTTTTTTGAAGCGGGCCCGGATACAGGGAAGTCGGTGGGGTTGATCGGCGGTGGACCGGCCTCTTTGGCGGCCGCGCACCGTCTGCGTCGGTTTGGCCACCGGGTGACGATCTACGAGTCTCGTCAAATTCTGGGTGGTCTGAACACCTACGGCATTGCACCGTACAAACTGCGTGCGGATGCGGCGGTCGATGAGATCGAATGGCTGATGAAGATCGGTGGAATCGAGGTGAAAACGGGAGTTTCCGTTCCTGTCGACCTCAGTTGGGACGCCCTCCTCGCCAAACATGACGCTTTGTTCATGGGTTTTGGGCTGGGGCCAGACAGCGCGATGGCGCTTCCCGGCGGCGATCTTGCCGGCGTGGAGGGAGCGGTCGAGTGGATCGAGCGGATGAAGCTGGGTTTGGTAGACGTCTCCAGCATCCGACACGCCCTGGTGATCGGGGGCGGAAATACCGCGATGGACGCGGTCCGCGAATTGTGCGGATTGGGCGTTCAGAATGTCTCTCTGGTGTATCGCGGCACGGAAGCCGCAATGTCCGGTTACGCTCACGAGTGGACGGAAGCCAAAAATGAGGGGGTAGCGGCACTCTGGCAGACGCTTCCCGTGGCGTTCGAAGGAACCTCCGGGTTGTGTGCGACCCGTTGTGTTCGCTTGGATGAGGCCAAGCGCCCGATCGCCGGATCGGAGTTCACCATTCCGTCGGATCTCGCCTTGATCGCGATCGGACAAGCAAAAATCGGCGATCTTTGCGCAGGACTCGGCATCGCCCTCGACACAGGCAAGGTGGTGGTGGGTCCGGGCGGCCAAACCACCCATCCGAAGGTGTTTGCAGGCGGCGACTGCGTCAGCGGTGGCCAAGAAGTGGTGAATGCGGTGGCGGAAGGCCGGGATGCGGCGATCGCTATGGATGCTCTGTTTCGCGAAGGAAGGCTCTGATGCTGTCTCCAACCAAACCCGGTTTTAAAAAACCTGACCTGACTAGCAATACCGGCGGGATCATCTCGCCAAACCCCTTCTGGTTGGCGTCCGCACCTCCGGCGAATTCCGGCGGTCAAATCATGCGGGCATTCGATGCCGGTTGGGGTGGTGCCGTCTGGAAAACCCTCGGACAACCCATTCAAAACGTCTCCAGCCGGTTTGGGGCAGTGGGATGGAACGGCCGCAACGGGGTGGGGTTCAACAACATCGAGTTGATCACCGATCGCCCGTTGGAAACGAACTTTCGAGAGATCTATGAGGTCAAAAAGCGGTATCCCAACCATGCAGTGATCGTGTCGCTGATGGTGGAAACCCGCGAAGAATGGAAGGAAATCATCCAACGCTCGGAAGATGCGGGTGCGGACGGCCTTGAACTGAATTTCGGCTGCCCGCATGGCATGTGCGAGCGAGGGATGGGATCCGCCGTCGGCCAAGAACCCAAGATCAACGAGCGGATCACCGGTTGGGCGAAAGAGTTCGCGAAGGTCCCCGTATTGGTGAAGTTGACCCCGAATGTGGGCGACATTCGCCCGCATGGGCTGGCCGCCAAGCGCGGTGGAGCCGACGGGGTGAGCCTGATCAACACGATCAAGAGCATCATCGGCGTCGACATCGACACTTTTGTTCCCCAGCCGATCGTTGGAAACCTGAGCACCAATGGGGGATACTGCGGGGTTGCCGTTCGTCCGATCGCCTTGCACATGTGCGCCAGCCTCGCTCGCGAGCCGGACTTCCGGCTTCCGATCAGCGGGATTGGTGGAATCGCCAATTGGCGGGATGCGGTCGAGTTTATGCTACTTGGATCCTCGTCAGTTCAAGTGTGCACGGAAGTCATGCTGAAGGGATACCGCATCGTCGAGGACATGATCCAGGGGCTCGAAGGCTGGATGATGGACAAGGGCTTTACTAAGTTGGACGATTTCGTAGGAAAGTCGATTCCCCACTATTCGGAGTGGGGCGATCTCGACTTGAACTATGAAACCGTCGCCAAGATCAACCCGGTTTCCTGCATCGGATGCCAACTTTGCATGGTGGCGTGCGACGACGGGGCCCACCAGTGCATTCATCCGAACGCCGACGCGGCGATCCGGGTCCCCGTGGTCGACGAAAGCGAATGTGTGGGCTGCAATCTGTGCCAGATCGTCTGTCCGGTGCAAGGTTGCATCACCATGGAGCCGGTGGCCAATGGTTTTCCGACGGCGAGTTGGAACGACCACGTGGAGCACGGAAAGGTGCTTCGACCCAAGAAGGGCGCTCATTGAGCTCCGAAGGCAGCGGGCCATTGTTGTAGAGTGTTGTGGGGGCGTTCTGCGATGAGATGAAGTGGAGCGCCCTTGCTACAGCGAAGCGAGATCACTGCCTGAGTGACAATCGAAGGTAGATGGTCAAGAGGTTGACGATGCGATGGCGCAGGTCCCCAGCCCGTGGGAACCTGGATCTCGCTCGCGCGTGTTTCGGTTGGGGTAACGATGATACCGAAAAAACTTGGTTTTTCGCTGTTGGCCATGAGCGTTCCAAGCCTTGCCGTGGCGGGGAGCCTGCCGGTCCAATGGGACTGTTACCTTCCGGAATCGGTGCTGGATTGCTCCGAAATGGGCCAACGCCTGTACTCTGGCGCTCTGAGTCAGCCGAGCGGCGATGTGCCGGCGGTGGCTCGCGTGGAGGTGCGCGCCCAGGAGGAGTTTCAGGGGGTCGAGCGCCTGCTGAGGTACGAGATTCGAGTCTTTCAACCACCCGATGCGCCTGCGCCGGTCGTGATTCAGCGGGAGCGGATTTCGTCGGAGCTTCCCGAGGCGAACACTGCCCAGCGCCTGCTCGATCGCGTCACCGTGTCTCTTGCACCTCTGTTATCGGTCGTTTCGGTGGAGGCCACCCCGGAGGGTGAGTTTCAGTTTGTGATGAAAATGCCCGGCACCTCGACCGATGACGCGAACAAGGATCCCACGAAGATACAGCGTTGGTACTTCTCTCCTTCCCTTTCGACGTACTTTAATGTCAGCTCCGCCAATGTGGATGTGAGCGGCAGTGGGCGACTGTATTTCAACTGGTCCCATCCGAAGTGGCGTTTTCGTGGCCAAGCTTCGGGCAACTTCGAATATGAACGTGTGACGTACGGGGATATCGACGACACCTACCAAAGCCAGGGCGTCAACGTGTGGTTGTCAGGCGTTCGTTCGGTGCATCCTCATTGGGCTTTGGCGGTGATGCCGAACGTCTGGACTGCCCAAGGCATTGAGAACACTGATCTGGGAATCGCTGTGGATGTAGGCATGGAATACGCGGCCTACCACTTTGATGTGGCCGATGCTGACGGGAATGTCTTCGTCAGCTACAAAGTGGGACCCCGTTATCTCGACCTCGAACTGCCAAACCTGGCGGAAAAGGAGAGGTTTTGGTATGGCGCACACACTTTGTCGGTGGGGGTGGATTGGCATTTCAAAGCGGTTGACCTGGATACTTCGGTTTATGCCTCCGCCAGCGTCGCTGAGCCGACGTTCTCCGAGGTTTTTGCCAGCGTGAATTTGGAGTTTCGCGTTACCCAGGCGATTTCGATTTCGCCTTATGCGTCGATGGGTTTCACCAATGCGGACATCACCCAGCCCGCTGAAGTTGTTGGAGGAACGCTCGATGACCTGAAGGCGTCGAGCGCGTGGGCGCGACTCTCCACGAATGGCGGGTTGTCGATCGCCATGGCCTTCGGAAATGCCCAGCTGAATGCGAGCGATCGGCGCTGGTAAGGCCGCCCAGATGGAACTTGGCGCCAATCGCCCCCTCGCGACGACCGTCCAGGATCGATGCGCGCCTTTTCTGGACGCGACCGGTGTACCTCTCTCAGAGAGGTGCTCGTGGCTCGAATGTTCGGGGGACTCTGTTGGTTGCCGCTTTGCCTATGGTTGCCGTTCACTCTGTGGCTTTGGGTGTACGCTATGCCTCTGAGTGGCTCAATCGCCGGATTGGCTGCTTTAACGCTTGTTCCCAAGTGGCGACGATCGGCTTGGCGATGGGCTTTGGGGGGAGTGATCTGGCTGGCGGGTTTGTTGGCGGTTCCGGTGGTGGGAGTCAGCGAATACGCGAAAACCACCAATTCGCTGCACTGCCGCGCGCTTGGCTACTTTGGTGAGCCGCCGTCCTCGGACTGCGCCTCAGCGGATGTGGCCGTAGGACAACAACTCGCGATGGAGGGGAAACCGCTTTTTTCTATGCGCGAACGCCTGGGCGTGCACGGCTTCAACCATCTGTTGGCGTTGGGCGGGACGATCGCGGGCCTTCCAGAGGTGGCGAACGAAACGGTACTTCTCTCGTGGACGTCACCGGTGGACGGTGACTTGAAAGTGGTCGAGAAAACGAGCGATTTTCCGATGCGATCGGCGAAGGTTCGTAAGCAGTTTGCGCGGGCGCTCCAGCGCGCGCGGAAGCGCGGCCCGCTGGCGGAGGGCGAGGTAAGAACTTTAGAGGTGGGAGGGGTACATTGGAGCACGGGAGGCGCCGGCGGTTCCGGCTATCTTTCACCGCTGCGGCAGGACAGCCTTCGAGTAGCGTTGGCGTTGGAAGTACCGGATAGCCAGTTGACGGGTCTGCTGACCCGGCGCAATGGGAAGGAGACGGTGTCTGCGGGATGGTCGGGCACCATTGCGTATCCGGCATCGGACCAGGCGTTTGAGATGGACTGGCCGTTGTTGACGGGAGGCACCGCTCGTTTGCGGGTGAGCGAGGCGCTCTTTGCTGGCATGCAGAAGGATCGTGCGATGAATCCCTACTTTCTCCGCTACTCCTGGGCCATGAGTCCCGACGATCCGAGGTTGTCTGGCATAGAACGAGACAAAAGTGAGCGCGGCTGGCTAGAGACCCAAGTGGCCCGTTGACCGTGTCATCGTTCCCGATCGCCAGCCGCACAAGGGTGTCCCCGCGGGGACCATTTCCGATGGTGACACCATCGTCATAACCATCGAACTGCCCTATGAACCCCTGTTTGGTATTGTTCCGATCCCCGACGAACTGCACTCGCGCTCGACGATGCGCCTCGAAAACCTGTAGGAAGCGGCTATTCGGTGACTCGCAGCACCAGGGTGCTCACGGGGGAACGGCGGAGGGTTCGCTCGGCGACGGAACCCAGCACAAACCGAGGAATGCCGGTGCGGCCATGCGTTCCGAGGATCACCAGATCGGCATCGGAGGCGCGTTCGGCGATGACATCCGAGGCTCGGCCGCTCATGACGTGGGCGGAGCCACGATTCTGCGCGGGGATTCGCTCCAGGAGTTGTTTGACACGCGAGGCGCGTTCGGCGGTGACCTGCGCCCAGCTCTCTTGGAGGGCGCTGTCCAGGATCGGCGCTCCCGTTGGATCCACGGCGATGAAACCTTCTTCGACGTACAGGAGGTCGGCAACCGCGTCAATGCGGGTCAGCCATGGCAGAACGGTGTCCAAAAATGCACTTGCGCCGATTCGGACGTCGAGGGCCACGATCACGCGCGGTCGTTGCGGAAGGGGGTTCTTGAGGACTAGAACGGGAGTAGTTGCAGTCCGGACTACCTTTTCTGCAACCGAACCCAACCACCAGTGTGCAAAACCTCGACGGCCGTGGGTACCCACCGCGACCACATCGTGGTCCGTCGCCCACTCTGCGAGGTTCTGCGCGGGATCACCGTCCGCGAGGTGAATGGCGCCGCGCAGTTTGGCGGGTATGGATTGTTCAACGGCCTCCAATGCCGCGCGATCCGCATCCCATTGTCTTTTTTGGGCAAGCACATCGTCGGGGTGCGCGTCGGGCGAAGGAATAGCGGTGGGCACAGGGCGCGCGTATCCCAACGAAACGGTCATTTCGAGGGGTTCGGCCCATGACAGGGCCAGGGGAACGAGGGCCTCCGGCGCGTCGCGAAGGTCGAGTCCAACGAGCAGTTTCATGGTTCATCCTCAAGCATACGTTGGGGGGGATCATCGAGATCGTCAAATTGTCCGCGTTGAACCGCCCGGAGGAACAGAAATGCGAACAGACCGCCGAGGCCGATCGCCAGCGGAATCAGAAAGATGAGGGCTTCCATTGCCGTTCCTCCCGAGCAAGGCTGCGTTCGATTCCGAGCGCCCCGTGAATCACCAATAAGCTGGAGATCGGCATGAGCACCGCGGCGACCAGGGGGTTTACCCCACCGGCGGCGGCCGCGAGCACCGCAGCGGCATTGTACGCCAAAGAGCGATATAAATTGCCTCGGATCGCCGCTTGTGCCGCGCGTCCAGCGCGAATTCCTGCTTCCAGAGGCCGAAGGGACGGTTCAAGGATGACACCGTCGGCCGCCTGCACTGCCGCGGTAACTCCGGTTCCCATTGCAATTCCCACGTCCGCCGCGGTGAGCGCGAGCCCATCGTTGAGGCCGTCCCCGGCGAAGACCACTCGACGGCCCGAGGAACGAAGTCTTTCGATCCGAGCTTGTTTTTGGAGAGGATCGGCGCCGCCTTCCGCGCCGTCGATCCCCGCAGCCTTGGCGATCGCCGATGCGACTTTGGGATGATCTCCGCTTAGGAGGGTTACTTTCAGCCCTAACGTTTGCAGGGCCGCGACCCAGCGTGCGCTGTCCGGCCGAATGGCATCGCGTAGGTGGATCGTGTGAAATTCGATAGGTCCATCACGTTGAATGGCGACGCGGACATCGCCGGTGGCGGAGCCGCCAAGGGACACGTGGGCCTGATCCACGGTTCCTCGGATTCCTTTTCCAGGGGTTTCCGTTACCGACGTCGCCTCCGGTAGCGGAATGCCACGTTCAATGGCCGCTTGGACGATCGCTTTGGCGATGGGATGGATGGAATAACGCTCCAGGCCGGCCGCCAGTCGCAGGACGGCTGGATCCGGATCGATGACGGTCGGCGCACCTTGGGTGACCGTCCCGGTTTTGTCCAATACGACGGTGTCAACCTCGGCAAGTCGCAGCAAAGCGTCACCGGACCGCAGCAGCAGCCCCCGTCGCGCTGCTGCCCCAAGTGCCGCTGCGATCGCCAAAGGTTGGGCGAGGGCGAGGGCGCACGGGCAGGCGACGACCAGCACGGCTACCGTGGGTGCGATCGCGTTGTCCATCCCAAACAAGGCCCAACGAATGCCAAAAGTGGCGGATGCGACGCCCAGTGTGGCGAGGGTGAACCAAGGCGCGATTCGATCCGGTATCCCTCGCAGGGGGGGCCGATCGACGGCTTGTCGAAGTTCGTCGGCAATTTTCTCTAGTGTGGAATCTGCACCGATCGCGGTCACCCGAATGACCAAATCCCCCGAAGCGACGGTAGAACCACAGATAACGAGCGAGCCGGGGGCGACCGGAACCGGCTCCGATTCTCCCGTGATCAGCGCCGCTTCGATTCTTCCATTTCCGGTTTCGACCGTGCCGTCGGCGGCGATCTCCTCCCCTGCGGCAAGGACCAGCCGATCTCCGACGTTCAATGAAGATCTTTCCACCAATTCCAGTCCGGTGGGGGTCAGCCGTCGCGCCTGTTGGGGGAGGTGCCCTGCCAGATTTTCGGCCGCCGCGCGCGCGCTGCGGTGCCCCCGAGCCTCCAAAACTCGTCCGCCGAGGAGGAGGGCCACCAACATGGCCATCGAGTCCAGGTAGCCCTCCCGGCCCTGCAGCGTGGCGGTGATGCCCTCCAGGTACAGAACGGCGATTCCGAGGCTGACCGGCAGGTCCATGGAGAGCGTGCGATGGCGAAGACCGATCCATGCTCCCGAAAAGAAAGGTTGAGCGCAGTACAGGGCGGAAGGCGTAGCGAGCGCTAGGGCTGCCCACCGGAACAGGGTCGCGTAACGCTCCTCCATCCCCGAGCTCCAGCCGGCGTACGCGCTCGCCGACAGAAGCATGATGTTGGATGCGCAAAATGCAGCGACACCGAGCCGAATCAGGAGATCGCGGTCTGCATCGTCGCGGGGAGGGAGATGAAGCGGACGCGGGGTGTACCCCAGTTGGGCCACCCGCTGGGCGATGGACTCGGGTCGGATTTGCTCAGGATCAAAGAGAATGTTTGCGCGTCCGGTGCCGTACGACACCCGCACGGAACGGACTCCGGGGCTGCGCTCCAACACCTTTTCGGTGACCCACACGCACGAGGAACACCGCATTCCATCGATATAAAACTGGAGCTCGTTCGTGCCGTCGCCGCAATCGGTGGTGGGTAGATTCTCGAATCGCGTGGCGGAAGACGAAGGGCGAGGGGGAAGCTCGCTACGTTTGCGGTAGTACTCCTCCAACCCGGCGCCGCGGATGATCTCCGCCGCTGTCTCGCACCCGGTGCAGCAGAACCGATCTCCGCCTTCCATCGACGTGCCGCAGTGTTCGCAGGGGCGGATCGCCACAGCGAGGCTCATCGGTGCTCCGTGTTATATGTCGGATCCACCGGTTCAGCGCCGCTGATCGCGAAGTATATGTAGATGGCGTTCATGGAGAACAACACCGCAAACCCAGCCGCAATGCCGATTTTCCAGGCCATGTTCAGCTCCCTGCGCCGGGGGTTCGGAAAGTGGCTTCGCGAACCACTTCTCGTTGGTTGGATTGAATTCTGAACTGCAAGGCGTGCTGGCGGTCCGCGTTTTGGGTCGTACGGACGACGACGGGCACCGTCCGACTTTCGTTCGGACCGAGGACGATTTCGGGGACGATGAGCTCGCCGTCCAATCCTTCCAGGGTCACGGTGAACACGTCCGGAGTCGCGTCGGAGTCGCGATTGACCAGTTGAAGAAGGTAGGTATTTCGGACGCTTCCGTCGGCGTCCACCGTGTACAGATTTCCAGGCGACCTTGAGACGTGGGCTTCGATTGGGCTGTGTGTCACGATGATGCCCAGGATGGTCGCTGCGAGGCCGGTAAGCAGCGAGGCGTACAGGATGGTTCGAGGCCGAATAATTCTTGATTTTCGGCCCTCTACCTCGGCAATGGTTGCATGCTGCACGAGGGCCGGGTGGCCCAGCTTACCCATGACCCCTTCGCAGGCGTCAATGCATCTGCCGCATGCGATGCACTCCAATTGAAATCCCTGGCGAATGTCGATTCCTTGCGGGCATGCGGCAACGCACTTCTTGCAGTCGATGCAACTGCCGTGCTCCTTGGCGGCTTTTTTATCCCCACGGGGCTCGCCGCGTTTCAGATTGTAGTCAACGACCAAGCTCACGTCGTCCGTGAGCTCACCTTGAAAGCGTGCGTATGGACAGGCATAAATGCAGAGCTGCTCACGGAACCAAGCGAAGTCGATAAACCCGATCAGAGTAAAGAAGCCGACGATGCTATAGTATCCGCTGCCGGCCTGAAACGACCATAGGTCTCGGGCACCGGCGAACCAGCTGACGAACGACATGGCGGCTGCGAACGCGACAACCGCGAACGCGGCCCACTTTCCGAACTTCTGCGCAATGTGCGCCTTGAACGGCTCCCGGTCGACTTGCATCCGCTGTCCGCGGTCGCCTTCGAAGAAAGCTTCAATGGGACGGATCAATTCCTCGAGAAAGACGGTCTGCGGGCAGAGGTACCCGCACCACAACCGGCCGAACAAGGACGTGAAGAAAAAGAGGGTGAACGCGGCAAAGAACCCCAGCAGGGCCATCAAGAAGCCGTCGGACGCGGTGAATACAGCGCCGAGCGCGAACACGCGCCGAGCGGGGACGTCGATTTGGATGAGGGGCTGCCCGTGGTACGAGAGCCAGGGCACGACGACCAACCATGCGAGCAGCAACCGTCCGGACCAGCGATGCAACCGCTGGAAGCGGCCGGTCACTTTCTGCGCGTATACCCATTTTCGTGAGCCGGAAAAACCGAGCACGTTCGCCTCCGCGTTCTGCTAAGCAGGGATCGTGCCAGAAAAAAACCTACTTGATACGGTGATCTTTTGTGTTGGTGTGTGAAATCACGCGGAGCGGTGCGTGATTTCACTCGCCTCTAAGGAGGGGGCGCGGGCGTTGCAGGGGGCGTCGCCTCAGCCGCGCCTTTCGCAGGTCCGGTGAGCTTGGGTCCCTCGCTGTAAACGTATGCTGCCACCTGCGAAATCTTCTCGGGACCGAGGATCGGACCCCAGGTCAGCATGCCCTTGTCGGGGACGCCCTCGGTGATCGTGCGCGTGATGTCTTCGAGGGTTCCACCGTGAATCCAGGTGTCATCCTTGAGATTGGGCCCGATACCGCCCGAGAGATCGGCCTTGTGGCAACTGACACAGTTCGTCTTGTAGACATCGGCCCCCAAGGTGAGCGTTTCTGGGGAGAGATCGGCCACTTGTCCGACGGTGACCTCTGGGGTCGGCCATTGGACTGCCGCTTGCGCCATTTCTTCGTTGTATGCTGCAACTTGCGAGCGGTGCGTAATGAAATGGTATTCAATGCCGTAGCCGATCCCCCACAGAATGCAGAAGATAAACATTCCAAGCCACCAATCGGGGAGTGGGTTGTCGTACTCCTCGATGCCGTCGTTGTCCTCGGCATGGCCCATCACTTCGTCGCGGCCTTTGTCGCTCACGCCTCACCCCCATCCAACGGCATTCTTCCAGAGGCTTCGTGTTTTTCTCGTTGGGAAGGAGCGTATGCCCAATAGGTCCACCCCAGGAAGAACACCATGAAAGTGGTGGTCAGCAGTGCCCCAAGGATGCTCAAATCCCACGTTTGCGCGCCATTCATCAACTGGCTCATGGCTCCTCCTGTGCTTTGATTTGCGCTCTGCCGTCGACGCCGAGGCGCTGTAGATAGGCGATGAGTGCGATGATTTCTTTGTCCGACGTGGTCTGGATCCCCGCAGTGGCGAGGCGGCCCACGATGGCGTCGCCTTGCTCCTTCATTTTCGCCGGAGCGCTGGCGATGTCCTCGTCGGTGTAAGGGGTGCCGACGGTTTGTAGCGCCGTGAGCGATGCTTGCACGTCTGCGGGGTCGTAGCTGTCTTCGAGAAGCCAAGGATAGTTGGGCATGATGGTGCCCTCGGTCATACCTGCGGGATCCTTCATGTGGTCATAGTGCCAAGCGTCTGGCCATTTTCCGCCGACGCGGTGAAGGTCTGGGCCGATTCGCCGTGAGCCCAGAAGGAAGGGACGGTCCCAGGCGTACTCCCCGGCGCGGGACCAGGGGCCGTAGCGCAAGGTTTCGGAACGCATCGGACGAACCATCTGGGAGTGACAGGTGTAGCATCCTTCTCGGATGTAGATGTCCCGGCCGGCCACCTCGAGAGGCGAGTAGGGATGGATCCCCTCCATGGCCTCAGGGCCGGTTTTTGCCCCGAACATGGGGACAATTTCCACGAGCCCGCCAACGCTGATGCACACGGTGGTCAGGACGGCGAACAGGGTCGCTCGAGGTTCAAGTATCCTTCGATGCCAATGGTCAGCCATGGGAGTCCTCAGTTCGCTGCGGGAGCGGCCGCAGGAGCGGGCGCAGGCCCGAAAGCGGTGCGTAGGAGGTTGAAACCGAGAAGCAGGGCGCCGATCAGGTACATGGACCCTCCGACAAACCGCATCCAGTTGAAAGGGTTCATTTCGACGACAATGGCGATCCAGGTGTACGCCAGCTGTCCAACATCATCGATGGCGCGCGCTTTGAGGCCTTCCATGAGCCCGGCGATCCACATCGCCACGGTGTACAGGACAATTCCGATGGTGGCGAGCCAGAAATGCGCGGTAGCCATTGGGACGCTGTACAGCGGACGGTTGTAGAGGCGTGGGGTCAGCCAATACAGGACCGCAAAGCTCGCCATTCCAACCCAACCCAGTGCGCCCGAATGCACGTGGCCGACCACCCAGTTCGTGTAGTGGGCGAGGGCGTTCACGGAGCGGATGGACATCATTGGACCTTCGAAGGTGCTCATCCCGTAGAACGAGATCCCGACCACAAAGAACTTGATGATCGGATCCGTTCGCAGCCGATCCCAGGCTCCCCGAAGTGTGAGCAGGCCGTTGAGCATTCCGCCCCAAGAAGGTGCGATCAGCATGATCGAGAACACCATTCCCACGGTTTGGGCCCAATCCG
>SYKL01000222.1 GCA_005797785.1 Pseudomonadota bacterium
GCACCCGCCACCCTATCCGCAAAACACATTGTGATCGCCACCGGAGCACGCGCACGCACGTTCCCTGGGATGGAGCCCGACAAAAATCGCGTACTGACGTACCGGGAGGCGATCGTCGCCACCGAGCGACCGAATTCGGTGGTGATTCTCGGCGCCGGGGCGATCGGCATTGAATTTGCGTATTTCTGGAACGGCATGGGTGCCAAAGTCACCGTCATCGAAGGAATGGACGAGATTGTTCCTGTGGAGGACCGCGAGATCGGCAAGACCCTGCGCAAAGAGCTGGAGAAACAAGGGATCACCTTCCTCCTGCAGTCCCGAGTGAAATCCTGCAAAACCGAAGGGGACAGCGCTCTCACCATTCTCGAAAATGGCACTGAGATCCGCACCGATCGGGCGCTAGTGGCCGTTGGAATTGCTGCCAACGTGGAGAATCTCGGTCTCGAGGCCCTCGGGATCGGGCTCGATCGCGGCCGGATTGCGGTCGACAAAAGCCATAAAACGAGTGTTCCAGGCATCTATGCGGTCGGCGACGTCTGCAATGCAGGGCCTGCGCTCGCACACACCGCGACGCGGCAGGCTCATGTGTGCATTGAACGCATTGCAGGCTTACATGTTCCCGATGTCGACTACAGCACCATGCCCGCCTGCACCTACGCGCAGCCGCAAATCGGTTCGATGGGATTGACGGAGGAAGCTGCAAAAAAGAGTGGCATCGCATACAAACTCGGGCGCTTCCCGTTTCAGGCAAATGCGAAAGCGGTCGGTTCCGGCCACGCCGAAGGCTTTGTTAAAGTGCTGATCGGCGAAAAGTACGGTGAGATCCTCGGCGCTCACATCATCGGTTCTGAAGCGTCGGAAATGATCTCCGAATTTGTGTTGGCGAGAGCGAGTGAATCCACCGCTGAGCTCGTGTTGCACACCGTGCACGCCCACCCCACCCACAGCGAAGCGATGCTGGAGGCGGTGGCAACCGCCCTTGGCGTCTCCGTGCACCTGTAACTCCCACTGAATGTCGCTTCATTCGAATCGAATGCGCTTAGTCCCAACATTTTAGTGAATTGTCAGCGAATGTCACGCCGATCGGGGCAAACGCGCCCGCGCCCGCACAAACCGCTCAACCGCGCACGATATCCACAATCGGATTGCATGACACGACGAACGCCAAACGAAATTTATGGCGTTCTCCAGCCGAACATTTAAACCTTCACGTAACCCTCGAAGGATTATCCACAGGTTCGTCCACAGCGGTCACTGGCACAGAAAGTGCATGGACGTGATCCGCCGCGTTTGCAAACTTCCTGTCATGGGTCGCCACCCATACCGTGGCCCCCTCGCGGATCAATCGCTGGAATAACCCCAGAAGAACCATTGCATCCGACGGATGTAGTCCGACCGTCGGGTCGTCCAGCAGGTAAAGGGTGCCCTCTATCCCTGTTTTCCCTACGCCTGCGAGTTCTCGGGCCAAACGAAGCCGTTGCATTTCTCCACCGGAAAGGGTCGAACTGGATTGTCCGAGGGTGACATACCCCAGTCCCACATCCACCAAGGCGCGCAACCCTTGTTCCAGTGCGGGATGTCCGGCAAGCAATTGCAGCCCCTCCTTCGCGGACATTTCGAGAAGCTCAAGCGGATTGCGACCTTTCCAAAGCACCGTCAACACATCGGCGTGAAAGCGGCGCCCTTCGCACGAGGAGCACACCACCGAAATAGACGGTAGCGCGCCGAGATCGACGCGTTCAACGCCCGCGCCAAGGCAGATTTCGCAACGCCCACCACGTTGATTCAGGGAAAACATGCCCGCTTCAAAGCCACGTAATTTGGCTTCGGGCGTCGCCGCCAGCAGTTCCCGCAGCCGATCCCACAAACCCACAAAGGTGGCGACCATCGAGCGAGCGTTTTTTGTACCTTCGGAGCCCGACAACCCGCGCACCCGCTGAAAGGCTCCCCACCGACCGTCACGCACCGCGCTGTCGATCGCCGCCAAGACGCGACTCTTTCCACCGCCGCTCGGCGCGACAAGTGCGCCCAACCCATTTTTTGGCAGCCGAATGGACACCCCACCTTCCGACCAATCCGCCCACTCCCCCCGCCACGGAAAAGCGACCGGCCAGGATTCGCGCCCGGACAGCCACTTTCCGGTGAGGGTATCGGATGCGGCGAGCGCCTCTGGAGGGCCCTCGAACATCACTTGCCCTCCGGATTGTCCCGCTCCAGGGCCAAAATCCACCACATGATCGGCCGCTAGCACCAGGGCCGGGTGATGCTCGACGGCCAGAACGGTGTTTCCCTGTGCGATCAACTGCCGAATCACCGATAGAACACCGCCAACCTCCCGATCCGACAGACCCGCTGCCGGTTCATCCAAGATCACCAACACGCCCGAAAGCGAAGCCCCCACCTGCCTCACCAGTCGAAGTCGCTGCCGTTCTCCGGCGGAGACCTCAGAAAGCGGGCGACCGAGCGGAAGGGAACCCAAACCCAGCTCCAACAACATCGAAACGCGGGTACGCAGCTGCGCCAGAGGTACGCTGGAAATCTCATTGTCGGGGATCGTCGCCAACCAGGCTTGAAATTGGGTGAAGGTTTGGCCGCCAATCGCGTCAAAGCGCGTCCCGTGAAGCACCACCGAACGAGCCTGGGGAATCAGCCGAGAACCGTCACATTCCTCACAAACCTTCTCGTCCACACGCCCGGTCCCCCCACACCCGGCGCAACCTCCTCGCGCATTGAACGACAAAAGCGAAGGCTCCAGCGGCAAAAGCTCGAGATCGCATGTTCCACAGTAGGGGCGGTCCGAAAACTCGCGCTCTCCCTCGTCAAACACCGCCACCACCCGACCGCCACCCGCACGCACGGTGGTGCGCACTGCGTCAAACAATCGGTCCGATCGGGATGATTCAAGACGAATGCGGTCGACAACCACCCGCAATGGACCTGTCTCCCCTCGCACCTCCTCCAGGCGCAACACCTGAGACCCCAATCGAACTCTCGAAAAACCCGCTTGCTCGATATCCTTCAGCGTGGCGCCAAGATCCAACGTTCGCACCGTCGCCTCTAACGAAACGCGAGTGCCTTCTGGGCTCTGCAGCAAGGTGGAAACAATACGATCGTGCGACCACACCCGGATTTCCCGATCGCACGTCGGACAATGCTGAACCCCC
>SYKL01000223.1 GCA_005797785.1 Pseudomonadota bacterium
CAGCAACCGGCACTCACGTGAGTTGGGACACTCAAGTCCTACCGGCGGACAAGATCCCCGATGCGCTCGTGAGCTCCATTCGAAACAACAAAACCGCGCTGATGGGCTTTCAGCACGCGTGGCGCGACGACAAACGGCATCCGCCGATCGTCGACCTGCGAAAAGCCCTCGGCATGTACGCAAACATTCGGCCCGTAAGGACCCTTCACGGTGTCCCCACCCGCCACGAGGATCTGGATCTGGTGATCGTCCGGGAGGTCACCGAGGACATCTACGCCCACCTCGAACACGAGTCCATTCCCGGGGTGTTTGAGAGCCTGAAGGTGACCACTCGCCCCGCATGCGAACGCATCGCACGTTTCGCCTTTGAATACGCCCGTAACAACGGTCGGAAGAAGGTTACCATTGTGCACAAGGCCAACATCATGAAGAAGTCCGACGGCCTCTTCCTGAAAGCCGCACGGGACATCGCCACCGAGTACCCCGACATCCAGACGGACGATGTGATCGTCGACGCCCTTTGCATGAAGCTGGTCATCCAGCCGTACAAGTTTGATGTCCTCGTGAGCGGTAATTTGTACGGCGATATTCTCTCCGACCTGTGCGCAGGCTTGGCCGGCGGTACCAGCAACTGCCCTTCGATCAACGTGGGGCCAGATGTTCGTATTTTCGCCTCCCCTCACGGCGATCCGTCGGGTCTGCCCAGCACCCAACACGGCAACCTTCTGGCCTTGTTGTTGCCCGCTTGTGAGTTGCTAAAACACCTCGGAGAAGCCTCGGCCGCCGAACGCCTTTGGACCGCTACCGAGTCTGTACTCGTGAGTGGGGTCCGACCCTACGCTATCGGCGGCACCGCCGGTGTTGAGGAACTGGCAGCCAAGATCCGCGCGGCGCTCTAGCTAGGGCCCGCCGGTCACCGCCGCCAGAAACTCCCCATATGCCAACCTCACATTCAAATCCGTGAGCGGCAGCGATTCCGCATGCCCCAGACCGACCGCCTCAAGATATCGGCCGTTTCGAAACAGGGGCGCCAAGGCGCGACCGTGCGCCACCGGCACCGTCCCATCTCGATCCGCATGAAGTACCAGGACCGGACAATGTACTTCTGATGCTCGCTCACGCGTGTTGAATGCGTGTTTCAGAATGCGAACCGGATCGCGCGCCAGCGGAAACCGCTCCCGCGCCAGTTCTTCCACCGACAAAAAAGTGGACTCTAAAATCAATCCTGCGGGCTGCACTCGGGTGCAGAGACCCACCGAAACCGCGCCGCCTAGGCTCTTTCCGTGGATCACAAGGTTCTCAGCCGAAATTCCGAGTTCACACGTCGCGTACAGCCACAGCGCGTGAGCGTCGTCGATCGCCCCACTCTCGGAAGGTAAGCCCTCGCTTCCGGGATACCCCCGATAGGCCACCATCAGCACGTCCCACCCGCATTCGACGAGGTAGTCGTGAAACGGAATCCGATCGGCCAACGACTCGGCGTTGCCATGAAAGAACAGAACCGCGCGCTCTCCTCGTGAGCGACGATGCCACGCATACAGTCGCGTTCCATCGACAGAACGAATATCGAATGAACGCGCACTCACGCGAGCAGCAATCCCGTCCATGTCGGCCCTATCGACCACGGGCGCCGGAAACAGAAACAGTTCCCCAAAGCCAAAAACGCGAATACCCGCGAGGTTCAGTACCCCCTTTTTAAGCTCACTCACGCGAGCGCCGCCGTCGAACGGCCAGGGCCATCGAGGCCAACCACCACGGCGCCACCGCCGTGCCGCACCCTTCCCCCGGCGGGGAGTCTCCACCACACCCGCCGCCCGGAGGTTGGTTTTCGTCGTCGGTCTCCCCGGGGATTGCGCCGTCAACATTGGTGGCCCCCGGGCTCGGCGTCCCGTCGGCCATCCAGTCCTCATTCGACCCCGTGTTCAGGCCATCTTCGATCCGTGCGAGGGAGGCTCCGTCCTCGGCAATGCCAACGCCGGTATCGCCGTAGGCCACCGCATCCACATCGGTGCCTTCACAGTCCGCCAATCGGATTTCAGAAGCCGCATTTTCCAAACCAAAATCCCGCACCAGATCCGCCTCCACCACGGATGAACCCCCGATCACGAGAAATCCGTGCGCCGCGATGTTGGTTCCGGACGGCAACACCATCGAACCGCCACCAAACTCAAGCACCCAGTCCGTCAGTGAAATGCTGGTGTCACCCTCGTTATAGAGTTCGATCCACTCTTTATCACCGTCGTCCCCGGAAGGATCGTACAACACCTCGTTGATCCACAGGCCCCCTATGTCCGGAGAACAAGGGTCCAATTCCTCGGTCGGATTTGGAGATCCAGGTGTGGGAGCGGTGCTGACAACAAAGTCCAGCTCGCAATCGTCAGTATCAATGCCGTTTTCACGGCGTGCGAGGCTCTCTCCTTCCGACGGGTCGGACGCTAAAGCGTCACTCACGGCCCCAGAGTCGTCCCACACCCCGTCTTCATTGTCCTTGCCGTACACCAAGGTGTCGACCGACACGCCATGGCAGTCCACCAATCGAACGGCATCGCCGTGAGTCCCATTTGGAAGCGCGAAAGAGGGGAAGCCGATGTCCACCGAGTTGACCACATCGCCCCCGATCACCAGATACTCCTCCGGCCCCAAGATCACCGAGCTGGGGATCAACACCTCGTCATCAAACTCCGCATCCGTCGCTGTTTCAATCGCGTAGTAGGAAAGATCAACGCTCACTTTTCCAGAGTTGTACAGTTCCACCCACTCACGATTCTCATCAGCGCCATCCGGGTCGGGAAAAAC
>SYKL01000224.1 GCA_005797785.1 Pseudomonadota bacterium
ATCGCTAACTGGACTTTCGATGCGACGCCTGCCGCGGTCCAATACCGCTTGCCGACGTCGGTGGTGGTGGTCTCGATGTCGCATGCGAGAAGAAACCCATTGTCGGGCAAAGCAAGCGCAATGTGGAGCGCACTGTAGCCCGTAAAAGTGCCGATTTCTAGCGCTCGAGCGACCCCCAACGCATCCACTAGCCAGGATAAAAACTGGCCTTGTTCTGGGGAAATCTGCATGTTGGCGTCGGGGCGGGCCTGGGTTTCCTCGCGCAACTGCCGGGCGAGTTCAGATTCGCGAACACCAAAGTTAAGGAGATAGCCGTAGGTTCGTTCGTCCAATTGAAGTGTGCGCGCTGACATCTTCCCTCGCGGCGGCCGTGGTCGAGACGCCGTCAGCGGAATATCCTCCCGGGCCTTTGGGGGGAATATGGGCATCGAAATCCGACCACTGACGTTGCCGCAGGACGCGAAGGCGTTCATCAAGCCATGGTGGCGGATCAACGAGGGGGAACCCGGTTGGGTGCCGCCCCTGATGATGGACCGCCTTAAATTCCTAAACCCCTCAAAAAACCCTTACTTTAAGTACGCTGACGTGCAGTGCTTTCTGGCCCTCAAAGACGGCGAACCCGTGGGCACGATCGCCGCGACGGTCGATCATGAGTACCAAAAAGTCGAGCCTGGAGTTGGCTTCTTCGGTTTCTACGAATTTATCGACGATCGCCACGTCGCGGAAGCGCTGATGAACGCCGCTTGCCAATGGCTCAAAAACAAAGGAATGAAGGAGGTTCAAGGCCCGTTCAACTTCAACAGCAACCACGACTTCGGAATGTTGGTGGAGGGCTTCGATACCCCAGCTTGCATCGCCAATCCCCATGGGCGGCCTTACTATGCGCCGACCACGGAGTCGCTTGGATTGGTCAAGAAGCATGACTGGTATGCGTATTGGCTGGATGCGGGGACGATCCCCGAGAGCGTGCAGCGGATCTCCGATCGGTTTTTGGAGCGCAATCCGAAGGTCAAACTTCGCATGGTCGACATGAAGAATTTCGACCGCGAAGTCCAGATTTTTCAGGACATCTACAATGACGCGTGGGAGGACAACTGGGGTCACGTCCACCTGAGCGTCGAAGAGTTTATGGCGCTCGCGGCGGATTTTAAGCAGGTGATCGATCCGACGCTGTGTTGGATTGCAGAAGTCGATGGCGAACCGGCGGCCTTGACGGTGACCCTGCCGGACTTCAATCAAGTGTTTAAAAAGATGAACGGAAGCCTATTCCCGTTTGGGTGGTACCACTTTGTGTTCGGCAAGAAACAGATCGACACGGTTCGGGTGTTCATTCTTGGCGTAAAACGCAAGTTCCAGACGATGCCGATCGGCGCGCCGCTCTATGCGAAGACCTGGGAAGCAGCGATGGCCCGCGGGGTTCGCGGTGCCGAGGCGTCGTTGATCCTGGACACCAACTTCCGGATGCGCGGTGCGCTGGAGAAGCTCGGCGGCCGGATCTATAAGACTTACCGGATCTATACCAAGCCGCTGTAGTTGGTAAAGCGCTTTACTATTCTTCGACGGCGCGCACTGGAACAGCGATGAGCAGCCCGTCGGCGTTCCAGGCGAACACCCGATCGCGGACGCGTACCGCCGCATCCAGCGGCAGTTCCCAAGTGCTGGACCATCCGGCCACGCGGAGGCCAGTTTCCTGCAGTTGCCAACCGTTGCCGGCGCGGGGCAGGGGCGTCGGACGAAAGGGACTTGTGGTGGCATGCACCTGGTCTTCCCAGATCGACCATCGTTTTCCTTCGGCGGTGACCGCGATCATCCGCTCGTTTTCAGCGGAGCCATCCTCGACCCAATCGCCTGGCCCGAGAGGGATTTTGAACCGTGCGAGGATGGTGCCCGTGTCCGGATCAAACCAGTAACCTTCGCCAGACTCCCAATCGGCCGTTGCCCAGCCGCGATCGGTGCCGACCGTTGCGCCGAGCTGCACCACCGGTGTGGAAAAGAGAGGCTCTCCACAGGTGAGATCCCACACGAGCCCCGCCGGACCGGCGAGTCGAAGCCCATGGTATGCCCAAGAGGCTTCGAGCAGACCGCGCTTGGGAAGCCTGCCATCGGAGAGCATGCCCGTGTCTGGGGCAAAGGAATGTCCGGCTACTGCACACGGGAAGTGTTCGAGCGGCTGCAACGCGGAAAAATCGCACGTGAACGCCTGACCTGCCGCGTCTGTTCCCGAGAAACTGCGGCCGTCGGACGCCCACCGGAGTCCCCACCCGTCGGTGCGGAGTTTTCCAGGGAGATCGCGCATGACTCCACCGGGCGGCGCCCCGGCGACGATTTCCGCGCGGATCGCCAACAGCGCTGCACCTTCGGGGCCGGCGATCCACTGGGCTCCTGGAATGTGCCGATAGATCGCCCGCGCTTGGCCCCCCAACGGCTGGCGGTACACCCATTCGTCGGTCGCCCAGAAGAATCCGAGCCCGCTGCGCCACGGCCAACAGCGGTCGGCGGTGGTGGGTCCTTCGGGGAGAGCCTGGGTTTTCCCCGCCTGTTCGAGAACCCATCCGCTCTGACGTTCGCGAACGAAAGCCAGGTCACGGCCTTCCTCGCGCCGCCGATGTGAACTTCGCGTGATTCGACCGTCCTCTTGGTGCAGTACGTCACCTCGACTGCTTCGAATGCGCAAGGATCCCGATTCCGAGGTCTCGACGTCCACCTGGCCACGGAGAGGGTGAAAAGACACGCGAAGGTCCGATTCAATCCAGACGTTTTCTCCGTCGTGCCACACCCAGCCGTTGGGCGTGTGCCACCATGCCCGCGAGCGGCCGGGATGCAACAAGCAAGGGAGATCGGGGTGATTTCCCCATGTGAACGTGCGGTCTTCCAAGAGCGTCTCCGCAGGCTGCATATCCCGGATCCCTTGCCGGCTGCGAGGCTTGGGGTACGTTCTGTGCTAGGAGGCGACGTGTCCACGAACGGAATCGACCTTTATTCCGAGATCGATCGCCTGCGCCGCGAGCGCAAAGCGGTGATTCTCGCGCACTATTACCAAGACCCCGCCATTCAAGATCTCGCGGATTACATCGGTGATTCACTGCAGCTGGCCAAAGCGGCGCGCGACACCGATGCCGAAGTCATCGCATTTTGTGGCGTCCACTTCATGGCAGAAACGGCGAAGATATTCAACCCTGGCAAGATCGTGGTGTTGCCGGACCTCACTGCGGGTTGTTCGTTGGCTGACGGTTGTCCCGCCCCAAAACTAAAAGCCTGGCGGGAAGCCCACCCTGATCATCTGGTGGTGAGTTACATCAATTGCACCGCCGATACCAAGGCGCTGTCCGACATCATTTGCACGTCCAGCAATGCGAAACGCGTCGTGGAAAGCCTGCCCAAAGACCGGCCGGTGTTGTTTGCGCCGGACCGCAATTTGGGCGCATGGTTGGTCAAACAGACCGGCCGTCCGATGGATCTCTGGCCTGCGGCCTGCATTGTGCACGAGACGTTTTCAGAGCGGAAGCTGGCCGAGCTGATGCTGCGGCACCCGGATGCGCAGGTGATCGCGCACCCCGAGTGTGAACCCCCCGTTTTGGCGAAGGCACACCACATCGGCAGCACCTCCAGCCTGTTGGACTATTCCACCAAACGAACCGAATACCGCAAGTTTATTGTCGCGACGGAGCCCGGGATCATTCATCAGATGCAGAAATCGCGGCCGGAAGCGGAGTTTATCCCGCTGCCAGGTCGGGATGAGTCCTGCAATTGCAATGAATGCCCCTTCATGCGCAAGAATACGTTGGAGAAGCTGTATCTTTGCTTGCGGGATCTTCAGCCGCGCATCGAAATGCCAGAATCGACGCGGGCGGCCGCATTGATCCCGTTAGAACGGATGATGGCGTTGGGTTAGGGCGAGACCAGGAGTTTCTCAACCCACCCGCCGATCTGCTTTACGGGGTTTCAAACTGCTGTTGCAGCTCATTGGGCGTGAGCGCGAATTGCCAGCGAGCGGCAAAAGCCTCTTGGGCCTGGGCAAATCGAGCATCTGCAACCGCTTCTTTGGATTCCAGCGACTTCTGAAGGACATCCCACTCGGCCATCACGTCTTGGCCCTGCTCTGCGCGGGCGAGCAACGCCACGAATTGTGGAAACTCATTGTTCGCCGCGTCCGAATAATACTGCGCCAGTGGAATAAAACTGTCTCGCAGCGAAGTATCCCCATTAAACGCTGGTACGGCCTTTGCGTCGCTCAAGACGCTGGCCGTTTCACGTTGGAGGTCGCCCAGGGAGCCGGCCGCGGCCGCCGAGCCTTTTTCCCAGGTGGCGAACATCGCCAACAATTTGGTGGCCACGCGATCTTGGAGCCCGACCAGCCGATCGTTGTAGGCGATCGCCTGATCTTGGCCGGCGACAGGCGCCGTGGACGACGTGGGGGCGCCGGGCTGCTGCGCCACTGCCGGGGCTGAAACCAGAAGCAAACCGGCCATGAATGCCGTTCTAAGGGACATCGTACCTCCTTCTCAAAGGATCAGCCCGCGACCTTCGCCATCCGAGCGACCAATTCCGGTATCGCATCCTCTTCAACGGAACAATACGCGACGCGAAGCGCATTGACGCTGGGAATGCTGATCGTACCGACCGATGCTTCGGTGATCAGCCTCTGACGCAGCTCCTCCGCGTCCACATCGGGTCGAACACCGACGAGCGCAAACACGCCTGAATTGAACGGAAAAGGGGAGAGGACAGAAGAGTTCATATTTCCCAAAGCCGACTTTAGTGCACGGTACCGTCGGCCAAGGATACCAAGGCGCTCTGCTATTGACGCGTCAAGACCTGGATCCTGTAACGCCTTGAGGACCAATGCCTGCGATGGGCCTGAGCCGACCCCCACGGTGGAACGGGCGATGCACTTCAGTTTCGAGAGGATCGCGTCTTCGGCTGGACCGGTCGCGCCATGGGTAAGGAAACCCACGCGGCCGCCGAAAAAGAACAATTCCTTCGTTGCGCCATCGGTTTTCATGACAAAGAGCCGATCGGGGTCGGCCCGCTCGACGAGATCCCAGAAGGGCGAGCGCGCCATTAAGCCGCTTTCGAAAACCATTCCCTGGTAGGCGTCGTCAAAGAGCACGACCGCCGGGCCTCGATGGTTCAGCAATGCCTGTACGAGTTGCTCGACCTCGGCAGGTGTCGGCGTATATCCGGCGGGATTGGCTGGAAAGTTGACAAGGATGACCGCTTTGCGGCTGGTGGCCGCCAAGACGTCGCTTAGACCCTCCACATTGAACCGGCCTTGGCGGAAGAATGGGTAGGTCACAATTCGCGCGCCGGGCTTCAAATTGAACATCAAGCTGTAGTTTTCCCAACATGGATCGGGAATGATCACATCCGTTTCTTCGTCGGCGAACATGTCCGCGACCAAACTGATCCCTTGGGTATGGCCGTGTACGGTCATCGGAACGGCGACAGGAAAGTTGCTGCCGAGGGAGAGTTTTCGCTGGCGGACTGCCCAGGCTTGGCGGAGGGCGGCGTGGCCTTCCTGTGGGGCGTAAAGATGGACGATTTTGGGGTCCAGACTTGTCGTTGCCTCGGACATCGCGGGAACCGGCAGAGGAGCGCCGTCCTTGACGGTAAACTGTCCGATCGTGCCATTAAACTGCGTATTTTTAGCTTGTGCGGTTTGGTACGGAATGCCCTTGGGAAACACGGCACGACGGCCCACCGCCGACAAACAACGTGCGGCAGCCGGCGCATGTTGAGCTAGAACCTCGTTTAGTTTCGAAGCGTCGTCCATGGCGTCTCCAGACGTTGACGTCCGACTATGCGCCGATGTGCGTCGCGGGGGAAGGCGGTCCGCACACTTTGACGTTGACGGCCGGTTTCCGTTGCGGCATTGTCCTGCGGAAATCCGGGGGTGCGGTGTGAAGGGCCAACGCGTGTTGATCACAGGTGCATCGAGCGGAATCGGTGAGGCCATCGCACGGGAGGCTGCCCGCCGAGGAGCATTGTTGACGTTGGTGGCGCGACGTCAAGCTGAGCTGGATCGGGTGGCGGCGGACCTTCCTGGCACCCGGGTCTTGGCGGCAGATCTCTCGACGATCGAAGCCTGCGCAGGATTTGCGGAAAGGGTAGGGGAGACACCAGACATCGTCATCCACTGCGCGGGGGCCGGTCGGTGGTTGGCGGTTGAGGAAACCGACCCTGAGGAAGCGGTTTCGATGATGGGGGCGCCGTATTTTTCGTCGTTTTTCGCCACCCGAGTGCTGCTTCCCGGCATGCTGGCGCGAGGTTCGGGGATGCATGTGTATCTGAATTCGCCGGCGAGCATCCTGCCGATTCCGGGGGCTGCAGGGTACACCGGTGCTCGCCACGCCCTGCGCGGTTTTGCCGGCGCACTGCGGGCGGAAGTCGCGGGACGCGGCGTTCATGTTCTGCATTTTGTGGCTGGGAAGGTGAAGTCGACGTATTTCGACAACAACCCCGGCAGCGAACTGCGGATCCCGGGAATCAGCAAGTGGATCCCCGATCTTAGTGTGGAGGATTGCGCCGCGCGGGTGTGCAATGCGATCGAAGGCAGACGAAAAGAGGTTTTTGCGCCATTTATGTTGTGGGCGTTCTATCAGTTCTATCGACTGGTTCCGTGGATGGTGGACGCCATGGTTCGAGGAACGGGGTGGAAGGCACCCTCTCGCTGATCTCCCTGGTCGTTCGCCCGTCGGTGGTTAGGCTGGTGTGGATGGGAGGCCCAGACATGCCGTTCACTTCGCCCGCGGTTCCGCTCACTTACGCCGATGGAAACCTTCGTGTTCGCTATTTGCAGCGGGTCGCCGCGATCACCGTATTGGGATTGTTTATCGCCGGCGTTACCGGTGTGTTTTCGTCCGGTGTGATTGCCCTGGTCCCGGCGCTGCAGAACCGGCTTGCCTCCTTTGTGATCATCATGGGGGGAATGGGCGTAGCAAACTGGGTAGCCCCCCGGTTCGTCTTTTCAGCGTCCGCCCCCGCCCGTTGGGGTGGCTTTCTGCTGGGTACGGCGGCCGAAGGTGTTGCCTTGGGATACCTGCTTCTAACCGCCTTTGTCCTAGGAGCGCAGTCCGGAAACCCGTTGTTGTTGGTGGCGCAGGCGATGGGACTGACCGGCTTGGCTGCCGCGGGGATGACCGCCTATCTTTGGACGAGCCCCCGGGATTTTTCGATGGTGCGCGCTGGACTCGCGGCGTTGGCGATCCCGATGCTGGTGTTGATGGTGTTGAGCTTCGTGTTCCCGATTAGCGGGACCATCGGCATTTTGATGTCGCTGGCGTTTGTGGCGATGTCGGTGGGCGGCCTGCTGTACAAGGTGAACGACGTGCTTCATCGGCTTCAAAGCGACATGTACGTCGAGGGCGCTTACACGATCACGCTTGGAATTCTGGCGCTGTTCTGGAACATCCTGGTGTTGTTGATGCGCCTTCAACGGCGTTGATCAGTTCTTTCGGCCTTCGTGCCACGTCCGAAAGCGCCGGAGCATTTCGGACTCTACATCCTCCGGCGTGGGCTGTTCGGGCAGTCGTCCGAGAGCATCGACCGTGGTCTGCATTTGGGCGAGGTAGGCGCGGCAAGAGCGACAAATCCCCAGGTGGAACTGAAACCGCGCGTGATCTGGCCAGGACAAGCGATGCTCCAGGTAGTCGGTGACCAATTCAGTGAGCTGTTGGCAGGTGATCATCGGCGTGGTTCCAGGTGAGTTTCGAGAGCTGCGCGCAATCGAGATCGGGCGCGGTGAAGCAGAACCCGTTGATGCGCGTCGGAAAGTTCAAGGGTTTGGCAGACCGTTTCTGCGGAGAGCTGTTCGATGTCACGCAGCCAGACCACGGCCTGCAGGTTTGCGGGTAACTCTCGGATCGCAGCGAACAAATGCTCGGTGAGTTGCCGATCAGAAACCAGCCGATCGGGGGCAGGGAAGGCGGAAGGAGTTTGAACCCAGTGTCCCTTGGCGTTGAATCGACCTTCTTCGACAGCGGGTTCTGCGAACGGTTGCTCCCGCTGGTCTCGGGACTGCCGTTTGCGGGCCAGGTGAGCGACGATCCCGTACACCCAGGTCGACAGTTTCGAACGGCCTTCATAGTTCGGCAACCCTCTAAGAACGGCCTCCCAAGCGTCTTGTACGACCTCGTCGGCAGTGGCCGCGCTGGCCACATAGGTACGCGCCACCGCGAACATGCATGGGCGGCACTGCCGGGACAGCGCTACGAATGCCGCTTCATCGCCGGCTCGGATGCGATCGGCGATGGCGCGATCGGCGACAAAAGGATCGTGGGACATGGCTCGCCGTCGAAATGACTTCAGCCTGGTGTAACGCGTGCTCGGTGGCGGGACCTGGCGATCACCGTCACCCGGGTTGAGCCGGAGGCGAACGTCCCGCGACCTGGTTCAAGGGCAGGCGCAAGGCTGAAGATTTCGGGAACCGGCGGTGCTGGTCGAAAGCGTAAGCCGCGCAGTGAGCCGGAGGCGAACGTCCCGCGACCTGGTTCAAGGGCAGGCGCAAGGCTGAAGATTTCGGGAACCGGCGGTGCCGGTCGAAAGCGTAAGCCGCGCAGTGAGCCGGAGGCGAACGTAGTTAGTGGATCCGTTACTTGACATAATATTCATTATCGGACGTTTAGGTGATGTCGGAAACAGGGCGCTCCGGATGGGCCTACCGCCGTCTAAGGTCCGCTGCGACGCCGCCAATCTAAGGTGCCCGCGTCGACATCGACCGGCGTTTCTTCGCGCGCCCATAGGCTGTACAGAATGCCAGCGTTGCTCACAAATGTGAGTTGTCGGCCTTCGACTGCGGGCATCGAAGAGATCCCGGCGAGCAGCCGGCCTTCGCTGAAATCCCAGACTTTGCGCCCAGTGTCCGGGTTGACCAAGCTCACGGTGCCTTCCGAGGAGCCGACCAATAGGCCCGCGTCGGTCAAGATCGGCGTGGTCAATGCGCCTGAGGTGCCGCTGTACCATGTCCAAAGCTCGGTTCCGGTGGCTGCGTCGTAGGCACGAAGTTTGCCATCGACGCCTGGATGGAAAATCCAGGTACCACCGTTGCGATCGACTGCCAACGGCGCCCAAGCCGCGCCGACTTCGGCGCGCCACCGAACGCTGCCGTCGGCGGGATCGAGCGCCATAAACGGTGCATAGTAGCCGGCAGAATACAGCGTGTTTTCGTGCACAAACGGCGCCGCCACCAGGTCCGGGTAGCGTCCCTCCCCTACCCTTCGAGACCAGAGTTCTTCCCCACGTTCTCGGTCGAGCACGACCACGGCACCGTCCGAAAACCCCAGGATGACGCGATCTCCGTCGACCACGGCAGGAGGTTTTCCGAACAAGGCGAGCTCGGCCTCCCGGGTCAGGTCGGGTTTGCGTTGGTATTGCCATACCAATTCACCGTTGGCGGTATCGACGGCGACCGCGAGATCGCGGACGTTGGTGACGTAGACGCGGTTGCCGACCACCGTGGGCTCCACCAGAATGGGCGCGCCGGTATCAAAATGCCAAAGGGCTGTACCATCGAGTTGGTAACACCACAAACGGCCGCCGGTGTCTCCAAAATACAGCCGGTCCTCTACCACGGTGACATTGGCTTGAACCGGGCCGAGTGCGGGATATTCCCGCTTGACCGAGCCGTCCCGACGGGAAAGTGCATACAACGCTCGTCCCGCGGCGCTGCCGATAAAGATGCGATCGCCGACGATCACCGGGCCGCTGCGCTCCGTGTGGGAAGCGGCATTGAGCCGGCCTCCGGGCAGGCGTACGGACCAATGTTGGGAGGGCGGCACATCGAAGGGACCTTCGAAGAGCACTTTCTTTGGTGGCGCTGCTGCAACCGGCGCCGGGTCGGCAGCCACCGGCTTCGGGCGCGTTGGACCTCCGATCTGAAACTTACGTTCGCTGGAGGTTTCCGTCGCGAGGGCCACGCAAAAGATGCCGCCGAGGAGAAGGTTCACTTCCCTTCTCCGGCGGGGGCTTCGCCCTCGGGTTTTGGGGCATCTCCTTCTTTGGGCGCTTCCTCTGTTTTTGCCGGAGCCGGAGAACCACCCAACGCCGTTTGCCGTTCCTGTGCCTTCTTGGCGCCCGGGGCTTCAGGCCACTTCTGAAGAAAGTCAGCATATACGGCCAGAGCTTCCGGATTTTTGCTCTGGGATTCGTACACTGCACCGAGGTCGAGCGCCGCCTCCTGCGCAAAGTATGGATTGGCGTCCGCCACCAGGGACTTCAGTCGAACGACGGCTTCGTCCGCTTTGCCGGTATCCAACTCCAAATGAGCGATCGACATTTCGAGCGTGAAGCGCAGCACGCCCGACGTCTTGGAGCTCGCCTGAACGAGGGCGGCCAATCGCTTTTCGTTGTCCCCGGTGATTTTGTAAAGCTCCGCGGCGGATGTCCAAGCTTCCGCGCTGGCGGCGTCGGTGCTTGCCGCGCCGATGGCAGCCATCGCTTCGGCGGACGCAGTGAATTTTGCCTTGGTGGCGTCGTCTAAGGGCGCGAGCTGGGCGCCGATGCTGCCCAAGATTTCGGGTCGGAAGCCGTATCGCTCGACTTGGGCTCGGGTCTCTTCGTCCGGAAGCGCCGCTACCGCCACTTCCAAAATCTTGCTCTGCTCGGCGGCGAGTTGTGCGGAGGCAGAATGCTGATGGTTCAAATGCCACGAAGAGTATTGCCCGTAAACGAACACTCCGAGCAAACCGAGCACGGCCAGTAAAACCGCGTGCTTCCAATAGCCGATAACAAAGTTGCTAAAAGCCATTTCGGCGCGGAATCCCGCACCTGCGTCCGGGGGCGTGACGTCGATCGTCGGTTTCTGTGATTCGGACAAGCGTTCCCCCGGAATAGCTACTTCCACTAACTGGTGTTGGCGGCGTTGGCACCGCGAACCGCGTTCCGCACCCAAGCGACCGCGGTGCTTTGGCTTCGACAGGCTTTAGTTTTGCGACAAATCCACCGTCTGAGGCCCGTCTTGTGCGACCACTTCGCGGGTCACCTCATAGGACGTCCCATCGGGACGGCGCACGGCAAACCGGTGGCTCCCTGGAGACAGGTCGGTAGTCAGCGGCAACGGGCCGATCTCTCGCCCGTCCACCAACAACGTTGCGCCGTCGGTCCAAAGGCCCCGGACGGAAACCGACTGATTGGCGGCCTTTTTCTTAAGATCGACGGTGATTTTCGCGGATGCGCTTCGGACGTCCAACGAACGGCGTTCGGGGGCATGTCCGCTAAGCTCAAACTCTAGTCGATAGGCTCCGTAGGGGACGTCCAGCGTCAGCGGCGTTTGCCCTCTTTTCTTCCCATCGATCAGGACCGTCGCGCCTGGAGGCACGGTTTCCAGAGCAACTTTTCCGCTTATGACCTCTGGAGGCGGCGTTTTCGGCTCAACCTTTGGAGGGTCCGTTTTCGGCGGGTCGGTCTTTGGTACCGCAACCCCGGGGGGCTCGACTGTAACCGGCGCCGCGACCACTGGGGGGGCAGCAACCGTTGCCGTGTCTGCTGGATCCTCCTGTGGAGCGGGTTCGACGGGAGCGGTATCCGAGATCGGCTGCGGCGCTAACTCGGGCTCGACCTGCGCTGCTGCGGGAGCCATGGCAATCGGAGAATCGGCGGGAAGCGGGGTTTGCAGAGGACCAAAACTGAACGCGAACGCCATCGCCGCGATCGCCGCAGCGGCGACCAAACCGATCACGATCAGGGCGACCCACATGACGGGCGCTTTGTCCGAGGTTTCGGGGGGGGCATCGTCGGGTTCGTTTCGAGGCGTCGCAGGTGCGGGTGTGGAGAACAGGGTAGGCAGCGGTGCAATGTCCGGATCGGAATTCGGCGGCGCTGGGCGAGAATGGTCCGGTGTCGCATGCCTCGGCGGCAGGGGCGGTGGCGAGCCAAACACCACGGGCTCATGCACCGGAGGGGGCTCCTGCGAGGGGGGAGGCTGAAACGCCAGCGGGCTCGGCGCATCGACGGGGTCGACCTGCAATTCCGTCAGAGCCTCTGTGGCGGGCTCCATCCAGGCGGGATCGGGATCCGGCTCGGGAGTTTCCTGGCGTTCGATGAGTGAGCGGCGACGAGGCGTGGGAGTCGCTGCTCGAACCTCGGGTGCAAGCGACGTATGCCCAGCAACGTCGCCAGAAGAGAGGACTTCCCCGTCGATAAAACAGAAGTCGATTCGAGCTGAGTAACTGGCACCACAGGCCGGGCAGGTCTTCATTGCGCTCGCTCAATGTCCACGCAGTATATGCGGTTCGTCGAAGAAACGACAGATCTGACTTCGCAGCGTGTCGCGGGTTCCGAACAATCGGAGAAGGTCGCCCTACGCATAAGCGCTCTTGAGCTGCCTGGAAATGACCAAACGCTGGACTTGGTTGGTGCCTTCCACGATCTGCATGACCTTGGCGTCGCGCATGTAGCGTTCGACGGGATAGTCGCGCGTATATCCGTATCCGCCCAGAACTTGAACGGCGTCGGTGGTCACCGCCATCGCCGCGTCGGTCGCCACCAATTTCGCCATCGCCGCTTCTTTTGAATAGGAATGTCCGTGATCGCGGAGCCAAGCGGCACGGTGCACCATCAGGCGGGCGCTGTCGACGCGGCAAGCCATGTCGGCGAGCAAGAATCCCACGCCCTGAAAATCGATGATCGCAGTGGAAAACTGCTTTCTGAGCGTGGCGTATTTTGCGGCGACATCGAGGGACGCTTGCGCCAACCCCACGGCGACCGCTCCGATGGTGATGCGGCCGGAATCGAGGGCGGCCATGGCCACATTGAACCCGGTTCCTTCGTTGCCGAGCAGGTTTTCGGCAGGGATGCGCACGTTCTCCAGCACCAATTCGGTGGTCGGTGAGGCGCGTAGACCCATTTTCTCCTCTTTCTTCCCTGCGGATAAGCCGACGCTGTCCCCTGGAACCAGAAATGCGGAAACGCCGCGCGGCCCCGGCCCGCCGGTGCGCGCCATCACCACGTACAAGTCCGCATAACCGCCATGCGTGCACCAATATTTGTTGCCGTTGAGAACGTAATGATCCCCGGATCGAACCGCGGTGGTGCGCAGAGAGGCGGCGTCGGAGCCGCTATCGGGTTCGGACAAGGCAAATGCGCCGAGCAGTGCTCCAGACGCCAACCCTGGCATCCAATGCTGCTTTTGAGCTTCATTGCCGAATTGGCTCAAGATGACTTGAGGTAGGCCGGTGACGGCAACGGATACGGCATACGAAGCGGATACTTTTGCGATCTCTTCCAGGACCAAGACGTAGTCGAAGTAGCCCCTCCCCAGTCCGCCGAAGGTTTCTGCCGTGGGAATGCCGCAAAAGCCCTGCTCGCCCATCGCTTGGATGTACTCCTTGCGAAATTGCTCGCGCTCATCGTCTTCGCGCGCGGTGGAACCCAGAACGGACTGGCAGAATTCCCGGACCGCGGCGGTGAGCGCCTGCTGATCCTCATTGAGCACAAACATGCTGTCTCCGCAGTTCAAACGTCCAATTCCGCAGCTGCCTCATCGGGTTCGGAAGCCGCAACCGGCAGTGAACCCCATGCCGCCTCATCGACCAACAGCGTGTCCCGTTTCAGAACGCGCATCGGACCATCCCCGGCGAGCAAAGCGTACAAATCTTTGGGCTTGCCAGGTTTTCCGTCCACATCGACAAAGGTGACGTCCACTGCGGGAATGTCCCCGTCGCGGAGTTTCATCTCCCGAATCATGGGACGAATGTTGAGGTCCTTGAGGATTTTTCGCCCGGTGGCGCGCTTGCTGTTGATCTTACCGAGCCGCTGGATGATGATCTCAGGGGACTCAACGAGACTTTGAACGCGAGCAGCCAACTCTTGACGGTCTGCCTCTGGAAGAATCAGGGTGTAGCTTGCACCTTTGGCGACGGACATCAACGATGGCGCTGACATTGGGACTTCGCGCACGCCCAGCACGTCAAAACCCGCCGGCAACACCGAACGCAATCGGTCCGCTGCGACGGAGGGCTCCACCCTTTCTACCAAGGTGATGTCCATGTAATCGCCGACGGTTTCCTCTCCGAGCGGAAGCGCGCAGTTGAACGCTAGTTTCGGATGAGGGTGGAACCCCTGGCTGTAACCGATCGCCAAGCGCGCTCGACGAATCGCTCGCACCCAGGCGTTCATCGACTCCAAATGGGACAGAAATCGGGCGCTTCCAGTCCGCGCGATGCGCAACCACAGGCGCTGAACGGAGGGGCGCTCGGGCTTGAGCTCGCGTAAAGCGACCATTTTTTCGTCTTTGTGGGTGAGCCAGGCTTGTTCGTCCTTTCGCCCTTCGATGTTGCTGCGCAGCATGGACGCGCAAAGCTCGCGTTCGGCATCGATCACCCCGCATTTGTGGCAACGTTTGTGCCGGCAATCCTGGGCGTGTTTGAGCTCATTGGCGCGCTGCCAATCCTCGATGAACCACTGTTTTGGGATGAGGATGTCGATGTGGTCCCATGGGAGGCGTTCGTCGACGCTGCGTTCCCGGAGGGCGTCCTCGATCGAATAGTCAAGTTCCTTTACTGCTTCCATCCAGAGGTCGAAGCGAAGGTGCTCGCGCCAAGCGTCGAATCGCGCACCTTTCCGCCACGCAAGCTCGATGACGTCGGCAGCCCTTCGATCCGCGCGCGAGACCAAACCCTCCAGAAAGGTCTCCTCTGGCTCATGCTTTCCAAATTTGATGGCACCATTTCGGCCGATCGCGTTTTGAAGGACGTGTTGGCGTCGCTCGGTTTCGTGGTGGTCGATCTGGGCTGCCCACTGAAAGGGGGTGAACGGCTTGGGAACGAAGGTTGAAACGCCGAGATTGACCCTCGCTCGAGGGTTGAGTTTACGGCCCTGATCCCAGGTTCGTCGGCAGAGATCCGCGATCGCCTCGATGTCGTCATCGCGCTCGGTCGGCAGACCGATCATGAAGTACAACTTCACCAAATCCCAGCCTTTGGCGTACACTTCCGCGGACATGTTCAGGAGTTCTTCGTCGGGGATCCACTTGTTGATCACTTGGCGAAGGCGCGGCGAGGCGGCTTCCGGAGCAAACGTGATACCCGTTTTCCGGGTTTCAGCTACCATTTCGGAGAGCTCGACTGAGAAGCTATCGAGGCGAAGACTCGGAAGGCTGACAGCCACATTCTCTGGACGTGCACGTTGAACCGTCTGTTCGACCAGCGCCCTCACCCGGCTGTAGTCGCAGGTGGACAAGGAAACGAGGCTGACTTCCTCGTATCCCGTGCTTTTTAGGGTGCGATCGAGGAGTTGATCCAAGTTTTCAAGGCTCCGCTCGCGCACCGGACGGGTGGTCATCCCCGCCTGGCAAAATCGGCATCCCTGGGTGCAACCTCGAAGAACTTCCAAACTTAGCCGGTCGTGGACCTGTTTGGTGAACGGCACGATGTAGTTGACCGGAAAGGTAGCGCCGTTGAGATCTTTGGTGATCCGCTTCCGGATTTTGGGGGCTCCTTCCACCGGCACAATGCGGCCGTCGGCCAAGGTTTCGAACGGATAGAGCGCCGGAACGTACACCCCTTCGATCAATGACAGAGCAAACAGCTTGGCTTTACGGGTTTTCCCCTTCAGCTTGCTGAGAACGTCGCAGATCTCCAGGATCGCGTCCTCACCGTCGCCGATGACAAAAAAGTCCATAAAAGGGGCGAGCGGCTCGGGATTAAAGACGGCCGGACCGCCGGCGAACGTGAGCGGATGCGTTTCGGCGCGATCCGCAGTACGAATGGGAATTCCGGACAGATCGAGCATGTTCAGGATGTTGGTGAACGTGAGCTCAGATTGCAGTGTAAATCCGATTCCGTCGAAAATCGCCAACGAATCCTTGCTCTCGAGAGCGAACAGCGGGAGGTTGCGCTCCCGGAGCTCGCGCTCCATGTCCAATCCGGGGGCGTAGGTCCGCTCGCACCACACGTCTTCGCGCTGGTTGACGCACGCATAGAGAATATGGAGGCCGAGATTCCCCAGCCCAATGTCGTAGAGATCGGGAAACGCCAGCGCCAAACGCACTTGGACTTGGTTGGGGTCCTTTTGAACTGCGTTCACCTCATTGCCGAGATAGCGGGAGGCTTTTTCCACCCTCACCAAAATCTCTTCGTCCAGCAGCTTGGCGAGGTTCATCCGGTCTCCAGCGGCCTTCCTATCGGTGCGGGCGCGCCTTCGCCAGAGGAAGGCGTCCTCCCGTGGTGAGGCTTTCGGACCGACCGACGGCTTACAGAAGGAGGTTACATCCCATTCAAAAAAATTGCTTGACTTCGCGCGTTGCGCGGGGTTTGTTCATGCGCGTCCCTATCTTTCCCCGAGGTATTCATGCGATCAGCATGGTGGTTGTTAGCAGCATCGCTCCCCCTCTTTGCAGGTTGCGCCAAGGATTCCGATGGCGACGGCATTTCGGACAAGGAAGAGGCGACGCTGGACGATGACGGCGACGGCCTGAACAACATGGAAGAGGAGGATCTGGGCACCGATCCTGACAATGCCGACTCGGATGGCGATGGGTACCCCGACGGCCTCGAAGTCGAAAACGACAAGGATCCTCTCGACGCTGAGAGCGGCCTGTATGCCGGCGGTTGGCCGTACAATGCCGACAAGGACGACATGGAGACCACCACGCTGGCGGATGCCGCCAATGCCGAGGGCGAGATCTTCCCACGGGTCGAATTTGTCGATCAATATGGCGAGACCGTTGATCTCTACGACTTTGCTGGCCACGGCAAGCCCGTCATGATCGATGTGTCCGCCATCTGGTGCGGCCCCTGCAATAACCTTGCTTCCTGGCTTTCCGGCGGCGCTGACCCGGTGGGCTGGGAAGATTACTACCCTGAAGTTCGGGAATGGGTGGAAAATGGCGATGTTTACTGGGTAACGATTCTGTTTGAAGACGGCCAGCAGAACGAGACCGACGTAGAAGACCTGGAATACTGGTTCGACCAATATCCTGACGAAAACGTGCCGGTGGTGAACGATCCCGGCAAAGAGATCGCTGGGGCGTTCGCCCAGTGGTTCCCGTACATGATCCTGCTGAATGACGACATGACGATCTGGTCGACCCCCGGGTCCAACGACAATGC
>SYKL01000025.1 GCA_005797785.1 Pseudomonadota bacterium
ACTCCGGTTTCGACTGGGACAACCTGTCCTTCATCACTGGCGTCGTGGACCTGGTGCTCGCCCAATATGCCGGAGACATCAGCGGCGATGTGGTCGGTGAAATCATCAACGGGCTCGGCCAAAGCATCGACGACGTGACCAGCGGAACCACGCCTCCCGACTCCGCTTACCACCTCGGGGTTTACGGGGAGTTCACCAACGCGCAGGACGAAACGCCAGAAGACGGCTTTGCGGCAGCGTACTACACGTACCACGCGTTCAATACGGCCGAAGCCAATACGGCTTCCCAGAAGAACACCATCTTCCCGATCTGGGATGACTCCTATGCGGTCAACATCCTGCCCGACCGAAAACTGTTTATGAACGTCTACGATGTCGACACGCTCGAGTCCGATCGCATCGGCGGCCTGTCGTTCACCCACGACGAACTCCAAGCATTCGCCGACTGCGGAACCGTACTCAACGTTCCTGGAACCGATCTATTAGTTTCGACCTCGGTAACGGTGCAGTCGTTCCCCAGCGCGCAATGACCAACTCGTCAAGCGTTTGACTATTTGGTCAAGCGCTTGACTTTATTCGACCGAGACGTCGCCTTCCCAAACGGCGTTTCCACCCAGACCATCGGCGAAGACGACCCGCAAGAGGACGTTGCCTGCCTCGGCAGGGGCGACCCAAGCAAGGTCCACCGCCCCCGCCTCCACATCGTAGGCCGTGAACTCAAATCCGCCGCCGGTGGCGTACCCATAAGCCGCAGGCGTCTCCGACTGCTGATCTTCCACCTCAAAATGGAGCACGATCCGGCTCTCTTGGCCCACTTCAGGAAGCGGCTCGGTCAAAACAGGGACGGGATTCTCGTTCCGTTCCTCCACCGGACGCTGGCTGACGATAAAGGACTTGGTTCCCAGGCTCACGCCGGTCTGCGGCAGGCTATCCATCCAACGGGTGGGATCCGCGAGATCGGCCAGCAGGGCCAAGTAGGCGTCGGTACCCGCTTCGGGCGGGTCTTGCACCGCTTCGAACAGGGGGCACAGACCCACCTCACAGCTCAACACCCAAGTAGAAACTGGAATCTCCTGAAGGTCCTCGGAAAGGGCGGCCGACAATTCGGCGGGGATCGTTCGCGCGGTGGTGCCCGTGGTCACCGTCGCCCAAACCTCCAACGGAAGCTCGTTTTCAAGGCACTCGGGCCCGAGTCGTGTACAGGTCCACACCAGGGTTTCGAAGCCCTCGGCAGCGGGATCGAGAACCACCGGCGTGATCTGCACGCTTTCACCCGGCGCTACCTCCGGCGGCTCCACCACCACCGCCATCACTCGAAGCTCGGAAACCAGGGTTTCCTCGTTCGGTCCGCCACAACCCAGCAGCGACAACAGGAAAAGTGATCTCACCATTCACCCCGCAATCCAAACGCCGGTAGGATCGGCAAGCTGCGCACCGGATCCGCGGCTCCATAATCGTAGGTCCAACCCACCACCTCGACGTTTCGCGTGTTGGTGGCGTTTTGGAGGTCCAGGTAGATCGCGAACGACCAGTTCTTGAACTGCCACTCCTTGTCGACACGAACGTCGAGCGACCAAAACCAAGGAAGACGCTCGCTGTCCCGCTCTCCATACACCGGAAAAAACTCCCGGGCGTCGAGATCGTAAACCTTATTTACTACCGGCGTGTACGGGATACCCGAGGTTAAACGAGCTCTACCACCCAGGCGCCACCGACGCGGCAATTCATAGGACGCGATCGCGGTCACGACCAGCGGTTGATCGTTTTCGAACAACACCTCCTCCTGATCCGGCCGTTTGGTCCGCAATGAACGGCTCCAGGTCGCAGCTACCCAGGAGGTCAGCTTGTCGGTATTGGCCTTAAATAGACCTTCCACACCACCAATTCGGCCGCGGCCATCGTTTGCATACGGCTCAATGTCGAACGGGCCCACCGGAGGCGGCCCACTGAAGAACCGGAAAGCGTCCTCCCTACCTACAATTTGGTCCTCTAGGGCGGTATAGAATGCATTCACTTCCAAGGAAAAGGCACTGCCAAGCTCCTGTTCCAAGCCGACGCTAGCCTGCATCGCCCATTTGTTGGCGATCTCTCCTTGGGAATCCAAGATCTCTCGCACCTGTGGAAATTGCGAATACCGGCCGGCAGTCAGCCGTACCTTCGTCGAATCGGTCGCTTTCACGGTGATCGCGGCCCGAGGGTCCACCGCCATCCAAGTGGCGCCACTCTCGCTGATCAGCGGATCAAGGCGTAATCCCGGCGTGAACGTCAGCCTTCCCCATTGAAAGGTCGGCTCCACATACAACCCAGGGGCCACGGTGCACAGATCGCCGCCTTCCGGCTCCCCAAATCCGGAAATGTCGTACTTGTATTCAAAACGGTTGGCGCGGAGATCGAGCCCGACCCGCCACCCCGGGGCTTCCCCCTTTGGCGCAGTCGACCATTCATGGCGAACATCCACCGCAAACCGCTTATCGTAAGCTTCCCCATCGCCACCAAACTGAAAATCCTGACTTTCAGGGCCAACGATCAGCGAGGTTTCCTGCCTCCAATCGCCAAGTTTGCTGCGGTACTGGAGCCGCAGTTTCTGAAAGGATGTGCCCAAGCCGATGGCCACCGACTGCTCCCCATCCTCCTCCTCCCCGAGGATGCGAAACCGATCGTCCGACAGCAGAAACATTGCATCGAAAGTACCATTGGGGAGCTTCTGCAAATAGCGAAGCTGCGCATCATAGTACCGGGGTGCGCGAAACGACCCTCCTCCACCTTTGTTGAGAATCGGATTCAGCACCGCATCGATGTACGACCGCCGGAAGGACGCGCTGATCGCTGCTTTTTTCCCAATTTTCTGATCGACGAACCCGGTCGCCTGAAACAGGTCCACGGAGACGTAGCCTCGCGATTTCTCCGGAAGAACCGTGCTCGTGCGCAGATCGACCAAACCGCCCTGGGTATTACCGTACCGAACGCTGTAATTTCCTGGCTGGAACCCTACCTCTTCGATGGAATCGCCGTTCACCACAGTGGACAAGCCCGCGAAGTGGAACACCAACGGAATTCGAACCCCATCCAGGTAGTAGGCCGAATCTTCCGGTGCGGTGCCGCGGATGATCAGCTGACCGATGTTCAACGGCGGCCGCGCCACCCCGGGGAGGTTCTGCACGACGCGGACCACATCGCCGTTGGTTCCAGGAAGATAGCGGATTTCCTCGGAGGACAGCACCCGCTCAGAAATCTCCACCGGCCGCCGTCGCCCCTCAACGACAATCACCTCTTCCGAAGAGGGCTCTGAAACCTGGGTAAGAGCCAGCGACACTTCCAGGACGCGCCACTCCGACACCTCCAGAAACGCTTCCTCAGTCTTAAAGCCCTCTGCAGAGGCCCTCAACTTCCAAACTCCCGGCGCCAGATCGGCAATTTGGAAACGGCCATCCTCCAAAATGCGCAGCACCCTCTGCGCCTGATCCGGACCTTCTAACCGCAACTCTGCGCCAAAGATGGGCACGCCTGACGCGTCCACCACCTGCCCCTCGACCGCCAACACCGGCATCGCATCCAGCGAAAACGCGATCCGCAGTTGAACCACCGCCTCCGAAGGGCGCCCCTCCTCGTCCAATGCGGGCGAAAACTGGTAACCAAACACCGCCTGCAACGCAGGTATTTCAAACTCCGGTGCGGTGGCCTCCAGCACGCCGGCATCGATCACGTGGCCGTCAGCGTCGACTGCCACCTCCAACAACACCGATCCAGATCGACCCTCCTCCCTGGCTTCCACCGGATAGACCGCCGGGACTTCGACTTGCACCTTGGGCAACGTCGGTTCTGCCGCCGCCGCAAGTGCGGCCAACATTCCCACGAACATGCCGCCTCCCGTGCTGCTCTAACTATATACAAACTATATACAAACTATATACAAAAGGTGATCACCGCAAGTCCAATGACATACGGTGACGATACGGGCGAGCTCCCTACTGGTGATTCCGCAGGTACTCCTTCATCTTTACCTTGCGAACCGTCGCTTCACTGCTCATGTACCGGATGAGGCCAAAGATCGGGCGTTCAGGCCCCCAAGGCCGATCGTACCGGCCAAACACCCACGCAATCCCGCCCACGGAGTTCGGATCCCGGCCGTCGATCGCGTACCGGTTGTTCAGATGAAGCAGCGTCCGAAACCCCTCTTCCGGAGATGGACTCCACTCCAGCACCTTTTTCCCCCACACCATACGCAGGTAATTGTGAATGCGGCCCTCCGCCACCAACTGGCGCTGTGCGGCATTCCACACCGGATCGTGGGTGGACGCCGTTTCCAGGTCCTCGACCTCGTAGAGGTAGGGCCGCGGATCGCCCGCATGCTTCGCCAAGGATTCGAGCGCCCACCAAGGCAGGCTGTCATAGGCGTCGTAATTCGGCAAAAAAGCTGCGGTATTGTGGGTGAGCTCGCGCCAGGTCACC
Organism: Pseudomonadota bacterium; assembly: GCA_005797785.1. GTDB lineage: Bacteria > Myxococcota_A > UBA796 > UBA796 > SYKL01. The sequence continues at coordinate 4,450 of SYKL01000025.1, forward strand.
AGCTCATCGAGGAAATTTCGATGCGGCTCGGGCAACCCTTCCCACCCGGCGACCACATCCACCCCACAGCGATCGGCGATCTCCGCCCAGATCGCATGAACGGAAAGGTGCCCCCAGTGCAGGGCCGGCGAAAGCCGGCTGGTCCCCTCGCGATCCGGATGCCGGCGATCTTCGGTGTAGTCGTCCAAACGCGCCACAAAGGAGCGAAGATCCCTTATGGCCGCGGTTTCCCCAGGTTTCCACGCTACCGGCGCCACGCTCCGGTCCACCACGGCCGGCAAGGGGTCTCCTGGCCTCGCCAACGGCCAACGCGCGGTCACCGCCGCCGGGAGACTCGGCGCCCTGGGCAACGGCTCCGACAGGCTGTCCGCCAACGGAAACCGCCCCAAATGCGTAGGCAACGCCGACGCCAAATGCCGGCGAAAGTCGACCGCTCGCAGAAATCCCCGCGGCGCCGCCCGCACCGGAAGCAGCCCAACCCCATCCACCGCCTCCAAAGCGACATCCAGGCGGCGTGCCGCAGCTGCCCGCGACCTTGGAAAAAAGAACGCCGGAGAATCATCGGTGACAACGACGCAAGCTTGGGCGGCCAGCGCCGCGAGCAGACCGCGCGCCGCACCCGGCTCGGGCTCCACATACGGATAGTGGGCGATCCCCGCGGATTGAAAGCGAGCAGCCAAATCCCACAGGCTTCCGATCGCGCACGCATGAAAACGCGCGTTTGCCCAAGGGTAGTCGCATTCCACGGCATCCAACACCAGCAGCGGGCGCTTCAGCGCCCGCGCATGGGCAGCCGCACGCTCCAATGCTGGATTAAAGCCAATTCTGCGGGAGGACACCATCCAGTACAGCACCCATTCGCGGTCCGGCCGAACCGGCGCATCGTTCAAACTTCGGATGCGGAGCGGATCGATCACCGGACCGCCGGAGTTGCGAGGTCGGCGCAGGTGGTGCCCATCGGCAGCCGCGTGAGCACAAATCCGCTTTTCGATGCCTCAAACTTCGCTTCCGTCGACGCTTTCAGAAAGGAGTGGCTCGCCCCGATCGTCTCCTGGCGAATCTCGACGTCGAGACCGCCTTCGATCCGGTCCTCCGAAACAGCTCGCCCCTCAAAACGGGTTTGTCCGCTTTGTACTACGTAAATCTCGCCAGTGCCGAAGGCTTTGACCTTGACCAGGACGGTCGCCCCCGGGTGGCCGTCGCCATCGGAGTCGGTGATCCGCGGATCGTTCTTGGCGAGCGGCCAACTCCCTTTTCCCGTCCAACCGACATCTTGAACGCCCGCATCCGCCCGAAAATGGTAAACGCCAGAACGATCCTCCAACGAAACCGGGTAGGACGTATCCGGCAGCGACCGCACAAATGCCTGTGGAATTATCGTTTTGGCGATCTTGGGGCCGCCTACCAAAACCGAGCCGCAGGTGTCCGGCACCAGCCGATATTCGCCTTGCTCTCGGACGATGTTCGCCACGACCGTGCTCTCGGACACCGACCGGGTTTCGCCGATCACCGGCACCTTGGCCAGGGTCGCCACCGACACCACCATCAACCAGGTTCCTTCCAGGTTCATCGCCGTTCCTCCGGTTCTATGCGGTCCACCAATTCAACAGCCGGGTGGCCAGGCCCACGGATGCTGTTTTCGGCACAAGCAGGGGTGTGAAGTCCTCTTTCCCTTCAAAAAAGCGATCGGTTCGCTCTAGCCCATCCGCCAACGCCCTCTCCAGCGGTGACAACACACCTCGATCCTCAAACGTCAGCGGTTCCCCGAACACGACCGCCGCCCGCGGGGTCGGCGCCTCATGAAAGGCATACGCGATCGATACTGGAACAACCCTTACTTTGGCCATGGCGATCAGGTGTTCGATACCGCGCTGCAACTGCAGGGGCCGATGCGTCAATCGGTACCGGCCCTGCGGAAAAAACCACAATCCATCGCCCGGATGCTCAAGCGCCGTCGCCGCCGTGCGTAGGCTCGCGAGCGCGGCCCGCGGCGAGGTGCGATCGATCGGCAACGCACCGATCCTGCCAAAGAACGAGAATCTCTTCAGATTCTCCGCATCCATCAAAACAAATCCGCTGCCGCCGATCGCCTCGTCGAGCAACAACAACAGAAGCGCGTCCCAATAAGCCACATGATTCGCAGCGAAAATGAGCGGCTCCGAAGCGGAATACCGTTTTAGGTCCTCCAACCCAGCGACGTACACGCCGTCAAGGCCAGCCCGGATCCGACGCCGTGCCACCCAACGAAAAAACCGTAGCCACGCTTGGGATCGTGGAGGGATCACCTCGGTCCCCGCGCCGCGCGCGAGACGTACACCCGGTCCCGCCAACGGATCTGGCCGAGGCTGGACCAACGCCAAGAATTCAAGGCGATCCCGACAAACAACGCGATCGACACGGGATGCAGCAGGATCGCCGTCCAGGACTGCCGAAACTTCACCGAAATGAGCACGCGAAGCAGCACATTCGCCAGGACACCGACCGCTCCCGCAGCTGGGAACCAAGCCAGCGCCACCCACGGGAGCACAAAGCACGCCAAATAGATCGCGACCACCGCCATCAACAGCGGAATGCTCCCGCCGATCCCTTCAAACAGGTTTTTGGAAAAGCCTGCCCACGCCTCAGCACCCGAGGAATACATGCGACAGGACGCAATCTCGGTACCGTCGATAAAATCGACTTTTTCTCCCGAGGTTTTCGCATGCCGGACCATCGCCATGTCGTCCACCACCTCCTGCACCACCGAAAAAAACCCGCCGGTTCGGGCATAAGCGGCGCGCGTCACAGCCAAAACCTGTCCATTGGCCGCTACAAACTTTGGATTTCGGCTTCTTCGCACCAGCGCCAACGGAAACCAGCTGACGTACGTCAGGTGTAGCATCGGCAAGATCAGTTTTTCACCTAGCGTTTCCGTCTGTTGGCGAGGGAAGACCGACAGCAGATCCGCATCCGCCAATCCTCCTAAAATGCGCGATATTCCTCCCGGAAGGAGGACGGTGTCCGCATCCACAAACAGCAAGATGTCGCCGGTCGCTGCTTCGCCCAATTGGGCGCACGCATGCGGTTTCCCTACCCAACCCGATGGAAGCGGGCGTCCTTTTATCCCTTTCACCCGGGTATCGGCGCACAACGCTTCCAGGACTTGAGCGGTACCGTCCGTAGAATGGTCGTCGCATACGATGACTTCATCCACATCCTCGGCGAGCAGCGCCTCCACGCACCGACGGAGGGTCGCCTCTTCGTTCCTTGCTGGGATCAACGCCGAAATACGGCGGCGCCCCTTGGAAGCCGGACGCGGTACCCGCCAGGACACGGCGTTCAACAGCCCAAAACCCAAGGGAAGCAGGGCCGGAGCCCAAATCCAAGCGTTCATCGCGCCCACCAGCGCCACAGCCGCGCCCACCGGTTTCGAAACGGACCCGCCAGCAGAGGCAAAAGAGAGGAGTTTGGTCGAACTTCTTCATGAACTGCCATCTGAACGAACGGTCGAAACCCATCGCGGTCCACGCGATCCGGAACCACCGTTTCCGCGAACCCCACCGCATTCTGCCCGGAACCATCGGTCGCTTCGACCATTTGGCGAAGGTAGAACGGGCCACTGTCGACCATATGACGGGTCCGCACGCTAATGTGGGCATTCACGGCGGAGAGTTTCACCTCCATCGGCAGGTACATGCCGTACAGGGTCCGATGCAGCCGCGATTCGCTCACCGTGGCATCGTCAAGTACCTTGACTATTCCGTCGGGGTCGATTTCAAACAACAGAGTCTGATCCGCCGTTCCGCGGAGGTGGTACCAGACGACATTTCGATCCGGGAACGCCAGCCGCCCCCAGCTCCAATCCCGAATCCCAAGTGCGAAAATCGGCCAAGGTGCTGCATTACGATCGTGGTACATTCGGCCTTCAAGGCTGAACTCCTCGTTGCCCAGGCGAAGCTCGGCGGAGCCCTGACCGATCCCCAACACCTCCCATCGATGCGAAGAATCACCGAGGGAGTGTGACAATCGCGGGATCGGCGCCGAACCTTCCACCCGGCCGATCAAGCGTTGATCGGAGCCGGGGATCGGTTCGTCGATCTCCAACCGCACCCGACGAAAACCGTCCTCCTTCCAACTCTGGAAGCGGCTGGCTCCAAAGCGCTCTCCCTGCACCTGCGCCGGATCGAACCGATGCAGCCCGTAGAAGATCGGCTTCCCCTCTCGGTACACGGCGATGTTCACCGACGGGTTTGCCTCCGGCGGTTCCGCCCGCCCCTGCCGCACCGCTTCGCCAAGCCCAGGCAGAAACGGCAATCCAGACGACCAGATCGCCACCACCCCATTTCCGTTGGCGTCGCAGAGATCGAGGTACATCCACTCAAACGCCCCGGGGACCCCTTTGACGCTTGGAAACGGCCTATCGACGTTCCAAGAGATGAGGTCGCTCATCGGACGTTCGCGAGAACCGACTCTTCAAAGTCGGCATAGGAAGGAATGAACAGGAGACGCGAGTGCCCAGCCCCCTGAAGGGCCTCTACCCCGGGACCTCCAAACACCACCAACGTTTCCTGTGGCGCACAAGCCCGAATCTGCCGCGCGTATTCGACAACCTGCTGGTCTAATTCGCGAAGCATCGACGACACGCACAGAAGCTTCGGGCGAATCTGCGCCAAAAAGCC
>SYKL01000225.1 GCA_005797785.1 Pseudomonadota bacterium
ACATCGAAGCGCTCCTTTCGTACGACCTTACCGTCTTGGTAGTGGAAGATCACGTTCACCTTGCCGTCGTAGTCGGTATCGGCTTCTGAGCGCGTCAATTGGCCGCCTTCGTAGACGTCGACCCAGTCAACGGTCCCGTCGTAGTCGCCGTCCATGTCCTCGCGGATCAAGGCTCCGGATCCGTCGTAGTACGAGGAAACGTCCGTGCGCCCGTCGCCCGTAAAATCGAGATCTTTTCGGGACAGGGTGGATCCGTCATACCAGTTGACGATCTCGTCCTTGCCGTCGCCATTGAGATCGACCGGTTCCCGCCGCCAACCGAAGTCAGATGGCGCACGCGCCAGCTCGGGGATGACCACGGCGGGTTCAACCTCGACGTTGCTTTTGGGGCATGCGGTGAGAAACAGCAGTGGGAGTAGTTTTCCAGGGCCGGGCATCGTTCGCCTCTGTAGGACGCGGGAGATCATATCGTGGGAGATGTCCCCCATGGTAGCCTGTGTCGGCTGAGGAAGGCCGTGACTCTTGCCGAAATAGCGACCCGCCGTCTGGTCATCGTCGACGATGAGCCTGTAATTCTGGACTTGCTAGCGTCCGTTTTCCTAAACGAGCCGTTGGAGGTGTCTTGTTTTCGGGATGGACATTCCGCGCTGGCGCACATGCGAGCCGCTGGCGTCGATGTGTTGCTGACCGACAAAAACCTCCCCGATATCGGCGGTTTGGAGTTGGTGCGCCACGCCAGGGCGATTACGGCCGATTCGGAAGCGTTGGTGATCACCGGGTATGCGTCGTTGGACACCGCATTGACGGCGATGGAGTTGGGCGTTTTCGACTACATTGTGAAGCCGCCGCGGGACATTTTCGACGTGAAGCGGAAGGTTCTGCAGGCCTTCGAAAAGCAGGGACTCGCCCGCGAAAACCGTCGCCTGTTGGGCGATCTGCGCGCCAAGAATGAGGAATTGGAATCGACCCTCGAAGACCTGCGGGCCATGCAGGCAGAGCTGATCCAGGCGGAGAAGCTGGCCGGTATCGGAACTTTGGCGTCGGGAATCGCGCATGAAATCAGTTCGCCGTTGTTCGGCGTGATGGGCCTGGCGGAGGCGATTCAGGAGGAGGACGACGTCGCTTTGGTGCGAAGTTATGCCGCCGACATCGTGGAATACAGCAGGAACATCAAAGACATTGTGGTGGAGCTGTCCGGCTATTCTCGCGCCGCCGAAAATGAATACCTCACCACCGTCGATCTGGGCCGGGTGGTGGAGGATGCGATCCGGTTGGTGACACGGTCCGCCCCCGTGGACGGAGTGAGCATTGAGACGGATCTTCCCGGAGGACTGTTCGTTCATGCCCGCACCAATGAGGTGCAGCAGGTGTTCGTGAATTTGGTGAAGAACGCGGTGGAAGCTGTGCAAGAGCACCGTACCGATGGGCGCGTGAAGGTGTCGATCGGCCAGACGGACAACCATGTCTGGGCGAGGGTGGAGGACAATGGTCCAGGCATCCCTGCGGAAAAACAGGCGGTGATCTTTGATCCTTTCTATACGACCAAGCCACCCGGGAAGGGCACGGGCCTCGGGCTCAATATCGTCTATCGAATCATTACCAAGTATCGAGGCACGATCGTGGTGGAAGCTGGCGCAAGTGATGGGGCGCGCTTCTTGCTTCGATTTCCTGTAGATTAGCGTTTCATGAAGCTTTCTGCCCGCATTGCCATAGTTGTGACGCTGGCATCGGTGTTGCCGCTCCTTGTGTCGAGCGTGTTTGCGACGCGCATCGCAACGCAAAATGCGGTGAAAAGCAGCGAAGAAATCCTCGTTCGAGACGCTTCGGCGATGGCGACTTTCGTCGAGACCTGGACTTCTGGACAGGTGGACGCCCTGCGCGGGTGGACCGTGCCTTTTCGACTCGGTGAAAATCCAGCGTTGCAAGAGAGTTTACTGCGGGCGATCTTGCTGGCCATGCCGACCGTGGTATCGACCGTGCTGGTCGATTCGGATGGGTTCCCGGTCGGGCCCGCGCAGTTTGTGACGGGAGAAGGCAGGCAAATCGGGGACGTTCGCCCGGTGGTGACGCGGGCGCGGGCTGAGTCGGTGGTGCCTCGTCTGCCACTTTCTGAGGCCTTGGAAGCGCGTCATGCCGCAGACCTGGCTGGGGTGGCCGTGGCCACCGGGGATGCGGTGGGGGAGCCCTATTGGCCGGATGGCTCGAATGTACCTTCCCTACCGATGGCGGTGGCGGGGCCGCACGACACCGAGCTGGTGCTTGGGGCGGAGGTGAGTCTCGCCGACGTCGGCCGTTTGCTTGCCGGGCAGACGACCAAAGATCACGCGGTAGCGCTCTTCTCCAAGAAGGGCACCGCGGTGCTCGGTGGACAACATCGGTTGCTGGATCCGCAACGCCTGATCCCGCTCATGGGAACGGGCGCCGATTCGAGCTTTTCGTACGAACTCGCCGACGGGACGGGGGTTCGGGGTGCGTTAGCGAGGGTTCCCTCGACGGAATGGACGGTGGTGGTGGCGGAGCCGGCGGCGATCGTCGATGCTACCAGTGCTGAAATTCGGCGAAGAACAGTACAAGTTCTTGTTGTGGCGATGCTGCTCGCGTTGGGATTGGGCGCGGTGGTTTCCAGAACGTTGGTCGGGCCGGTGGTCGATTTGCGAGATTCGGCGTTGGCCATGGCGGAAGGTGACATTGGGCGGCAGGTGGCGGTGGAGTCCACCGACGAGTTGGGCCAGCTGGGTCAGGCGTTCAACCACATGTCCCGCCGCATTCAGGCCGATCAGGTAGCGATTCAAGAGAAGAACGCGCGAATCGAAGCATTTAATGAGGAACTTCAGCAGCGCATCGACCAGCGCACCCGCGAACTTTTGGAAGTGCAGGCGCGTTTGGTGCAATCGGGTCAGTTGGCGGCGGTGGCGCAGCTTGGCGCAGGATTGGCGCACGAGCTCAACAATCCGCTTTCGGCGATCCTTGGGCTGTCGCAGGTATTGCGGGCGCGAAATCCTGCCGATCCTTTGCTGCAGCGGGTAGAGGAACAGGCCGCCCGTTGTCGGGAGGTGGTGGCAGCGATGCTGCGATTGTCCGCTGGCGAGGTGGATAGCGGGGATACCCGCGTGTTAGATTATGTTGTTGTCGTTCGCGAGGCGATGGATCTCGCGAGCGCGGCGTTCCGTCAACGGGGAGTGGCGTTGGTCCTGCAGGAAGCGACGGAACCCGCCCAGATTCGTGTGGACCCGGTGACCGGCGGGCGGGTTTTGGCCCAAATTTTGAATGCGCTGCGGGCCGGACTCGTCGAAGGCGCTTCGCTGACGCTGTCGGTGCGGGCGACGGATGCGGATGCGATTTTGGAAATGACCCCGGATCGACCTATCGCTTTGGAGGGAGCAAAGGACGACTGGATGGCCTCGGGAATGAACCTCTGGGTGGCTCGCAATCTGCTTGACCGGATGGGTGCTCGCCTGGAAGAAGATCGCCTGGGTTGGCGGGTGATTTTCCCTAGGTGCGCGCCATGAATCTCAAAAAATGGATGGCGCCGCTGATGGCGATCGTGGTGTTGGTGTCGGGGGCGGTCGCGATCCTCTCGTACCTCTCCGAGGATCCAGTGGCTCAAAGCTTGGTGATCTCTGAGGTGAGTGGAGATGTTTCCGTCGCGGGACGCGAAGGCTCGTCGGCTACGGTGGGCGTTGGTGCGCTGTTGGAGCCGGATCAACGGCTGATCACAGGGCCTGCTTCTCGAGCCGTGTTGTCTTTGGGCGAAGATACTCGAATTCGCCTGGGCTCTGACTCGACAGTTCAGGTTCGCGGGCACGACAGCACGGCGGTGACGTTGGAATTGGAAGATGGAGCGTTGCAAGCGACGGTTCGCCCCGGCTCCAGCGCCTTGCGTGTGGGAAGCCGCGGCCGGCAGATCTTGGCGACGGATGCGACCTTTGACATGGGAGTGGGGCCGGACGGCACCTTGGTGGTCGAGATGTCGGAAGGGAGCGCGGTTACCAGTGGCTTTGAAGGTATGAACGGTCCTTTGGCGCAGGGCAGCCGCACCACCGTGTCTCCCGACGGGCAGGCCTCCGTGACGCCGATCTCAGAAGAGCTGTTGCTCGCTGTACAATGGCCGACCGAGCGGCGCACCAAAGAGAAGGTCACCCAGGTGACGGGTACGACGGTGCCCGGGGCACAAGTCAATATCTACGCCGGAGAGCGCCTGATTCAGGTGATCGCCGACCATCATGGGATTTTTCAGGCGTCGCTTCCGTTGGAGGAAGGAGAAAACCCGCTTCGGGTGGAGGCGACCGATCCACTGGGGAGGGAAGCGACCGTTTCCGGGTGGACGGTGGAATTGGACCATCAAGGCCCCACATTTAGGGGTGGGGTGGACTACGAAAAAGGCGCGGCGCCCCTTTGATCCTATGGTGGGCCGCTGCCGCTTGGGCCGGGACCTTGTGGGTTGTACCCGAGCAAGGCGAGATCCACCCCTTGACTCCGACGATGCTGGAGGTCGCGGCGGTGGACAACTTGGGCGAGCCGATCGCACCGGAAGTCGCGGTATCTGCGGGAAAGCTTCGGATACACGATCGTGCGGAGACCCCAGGAGTGGTGGAAATGGAGTTTACTCCGCCCGCCCAACCCGGGGAGGTGCGGTTTTCGATGGTGGGGGTTGGCGACGCGACGGTGATGGTCACGCCGAATGAACCTTCTCGGCTGGTGGTACCGGGTCGAGTGGAGGCGGTATCCGGCGAGCGGGAGGTGGTCGTCCACGTGGACGGCGACCTGCCGATGAGCGCACTTCAATGGTCGCTTTCCGAAGGTGCCGTGATCTCGGTTGCCGAGGCCAGGGGAGGGTTGGACGTTCGGATCGCCTTGTCCGATGCGGTGAACCCGCGGTTGGTACCCGTGGCCTTCTGGGACGGACGACGGGACGAGCTTCCCGCATGGACGGTCATCCGCGTTCGAGGGCGTACTTCGGTCGACATTGAGACCGAGCCCGGGGCAAAGGTGTCCTTGGCGATAGGCAAGCGGGTTTACGGTCCCTTTGTCGCGGATTCCAAAGGCATGGTTCGCCCAGTATTGGAGCAGTATCCTGGGGAATCCAGTGCGCAAGTGACGTTGGTCGACGACCTTGGCAACGAAACCCGGACGACGCTCTCGTTGCCGCCGACGGGCCGCGGTGTATTGTTTGCATTTGCGGCCGGCAGTCTGCAGCCTTGGGCGTCGCCGCCGCCGGTGTACGCGCTGGTTCTGGGCCCCGATGGCGCGGCATGGGCTCAAGCGCCGCTGGAGTGCCAGACGGCGGCGGCCTCGGAGGTGCTCTTACTGCCGGTGTCGTCGGGGTTTTGGCAGGTGACGGCGGTGACGGCGCGAAGCGACCAGGACCTGCGCATTCGGTGTGGGGCAGGAGATCTTTCTTCAAACCTGCGTTTATCCGTGGATGCTCGTGTGCCAACGGCGATCGACGTGCGCGTTTGGCCGGCGGAGCTCTCCTCTGAATTTCCGATCGCTGAATTTCAAGCGACGCTTCAGAACTCCGTCGGAGATCGCCTTCCCCCCAAGGGCCTGAGCGTCCGGGCCACCCACGGCCAGCTCGTGTTTGATGATCTGGAAGGAGTGGTGGTTCGGGGTGAGTTTAACGCAAGCAAGGCCGTGGCCAGTGGCGAGGACCAGCTGTCCGCTCGGTATGACGCGCCACCTTCGGAGCTTGGAGTTCCGCACCAAGTGCAAGCTTTAGGCTGGCTGGATCGCGAAGGGGATGCAAGGCTGTCGGCAAGGGTTGTCGACGAGGTATCGCACCCGATCGTGGGAATGAACGTACATTTCTCCGTCGGAGAACGGCGGGTGGAGGCCGCCACCGGGGTCGATGGTTGGGCGGTTGCGCAGGTCGATGTCGAACCTGGGTTTACGCCGATGGTGTTGGTGGTGGGGGCCGATCAGCGTGTTGCCCGTGCACTCCTGATCCGGGATCAACGGCCGAAGTTGGGCCCGGGGACCGCAGATTTGGAGGTCATTCGCACGGTGCCGATTCGCACTGGTCGGGTGCAGCGCGTTGACCTGTTGGTCGAACCTGCGATTTTGTATACGGGCCCCCAGGCGATCGCGCGTGTGCGCGCCTATGTTCGCGACAGCAGCGGTGCGTTGATCGCGGATCCTCCGGAGTCGGCAGAGGTCAGTAAAGGAACGCTTGGACCCTGGGTTCCGGCGGAGGACGGTGGTTGGGTGGCTGAATATCAACCGCCGAATGGGGACACGGCCCACATGGTGGTCGTGAATGTTCGAGCTGAGTCCGCGTCTTCCAGCGCCACATTGCAATTGGAGCCCCGTCCCATTGATCGCAGCGCCATGTTTTCCGTCGGGGTGATGAGCAATTTTGGCGCGATCCTGTCGCCGTATGTCGCCGCGGATCTGGATTGGCGATCTCCGCTGCTTAAGCGGAAAATTCTGATTCGGTTTGGGCTTGCCTACTTTGGCGACCAGACCGAGATCGCGACGGGACTCGAGAGCGGCGCGCGCTTGCGAACGACGTTGTTCCCCATGAATCTTACGGCGATGGCGCGGACGGATCTCCGCGGAAATGGCCTCTGGGGCGGAATCGGCGTGGTGGTGGCGCCCTACATCAGCGAGGGGCGCTTTGGTTCCGATACCTATACGCAACTGCGGATTTATCCTCCTGGATTGCAGGTACTGGGGGGCGTTGGGCGCCGGTTGGGCGTAGGGGAGTTGGTGTTTGAGCTGCGGGGTGTTGCTTTGACCAGCACCGGCGGGGAATTTGGGTTCAGCGGCCCCGTGGGCGGGCTTGGCGCTGTGCTCGGCTACCGTGTGGTGTACTAATGGCGAATTTCCCGCGAGGCTCCTGGCTGAACGTGCGCTCGCCAAGGCCCGCGTCACGCGGCCCGGACTCTTTCATAGCCACTTGCGCCGGGCGGCGGCTATGATGCCGAAGAGGGGGCTTGATCCCGTGATCGTGTTCGGATGGCTTGCATTTGCGGCCTGCCGGTCGCCGATTCCGGATCCCGATCCGCGATCGGTCGAGCCGTCTTTCGGTTATAATGGTGACGATACGCTGATCACCGTGAGCGGACGGTATTTCTACCCGCAGATCGAGGTGGATGCCGCCAACAGCGGAGAAGCCCAGATCGACGATGGTTTTCGGGTTCAGCTTGCGGGCCCGTTGGCGACCTATGAGCTGTCAGGCGTGACCCTTCGCGACTATAGCCGGTTGGAAGCCGTGGTTCCGGAGGGATTCCAGCCGGGGCGTTACGATGTGATCGTGGAGACGCCCGCGGGACGAGAAGGGGCGTTAGCGGACGCGTTTACGGTGACCGATACGCGAGCGGACCACGTCGACGTCGAGGTGTCGGGGGGGATCACCTATTCGGTGACGGAGTCGGCGCAGCTGCACATACAGCTCCAAGATCGAGATGGTGAACCTGTTTTCGATGACCTGGAAATTGTGCTTACCGCTGAGGCGGATGACGGGTCCTTGGAGGTGGTCTTTTCGGAGGGGCTTGAGGATCAACAGGCGCTTTCCGGTGTTGTTGGTGTCCGCGGTAGGCTCGGGATCGATGGGTCTGCGTCCATTGAAATCGCCGCGCAAACCACCGATTTGGTGACGTTGGTGGTCGCTCCTGCCGAGGAGGAATCGACCATTGTGGAGGACTCCACCCGGATCGAATGGGTGTCTGGGGCGGCGAGTGCGACCCGGATCACGTTGCCTGAAAGCCCTTTTTTGGCGGTCGCCGGCGAGACCTTTCCGGTGCAGGTGGAGGTGGTGGACGACCTGGGAAATCCCGTGGATGCGACGGAAACCCTCCTACTTCGTGACGCCTGCCTCGGATGGCTGTCCACGCCCATGGAGGTCACCGGCGCGGCGATTGTGGAAGTGACACTGGAGGAGGCTTCCAGCCCGGCATGCCCAGAAAACGCTTTGGAGGTTGTGATCGGGCCGCCAGGAGAGTCCGACCCCTTTATGGTGGCGGCGGCGCCGGTGGACCACTTTGAAGTGGTAGCCTCTCCCCCGGTGGTGGTTGCCGGGGACTTGGTCAGCGCGTTTGTTACCCCTCTGGACGCTTTTGGAAATCCGGCGGCGTGGCTGGGCACCAACCTTTCGGTTTCGGATAGCGTCGGTGGCGTTGGGCCGGGTCAATTTCAATGTGTTGGCGTTACACCAATATTTTGCCAGGCGGTTGCGGTGGTGGCGGCGGACCAGGTGGCGCTGCATGTTGCAGGGGACGATGGTACTTTTGGGGACTCGGCCTTTTATGAGGTGATCCCGGGGGACCCCGTGTCCCTGGAAGTGGAGGTTCCGGACGACGTTCGCGCGGGCGAGCCGGTGACCGTTTCCTTTCTCCTGTTCGACGCGTGGGGAAATGAGGTCGATGTCGGCGAAATCCAATCCGCGCTGTGGGTGTTTGAAGATCAGAATGGGCCGGTGGAGTGTACCGATCCAGGTGAATCGAGCTTTGAGTGCGTGTTTACGTTTGCGGACGAGGGCAGCGTGCTGTCTGTGGATGCGGTTGGACTTGGGTTGAGCGCGGAATCGAGCGAGTTCGCGGTGGTGAACGGTCCGCTTTCCGCGGTTTCCGTGATCCCTGACCGAACGGATGTGCTGGCCGGGGAGGTCGTAGAGTTCACGCTTTTCGGAATCGATGAATGGGGAAACCCTTATCGAACTCACGATGATCCAACGGTTCAACTCAGCGACACAAGCGAGAGCCTGTCGGTGCCGGACCTGACCTTTGGGACCAACGGCCTAGCGACGGGTGAGGGAACATTTACGCGAGTTGGCGAAACTGTGGTTTCAGTTAGCCAAAATGGCGATGTGCTTGGCACCTCGGTCCCGATCCAGGTAGCCGCCGGCCCGGCTGACGAGTTGCGGTTGACCTTGGGCGAACCCTGGGTATGGGTGAACGTTCCAGTCGAAATTCACATACGCGCCGTCGACGAGTTTGGGAACGCAACGGATTTGGACGGGACGGGCGGGCTTTCCTCGGAAACCGGTGCCACCGTTGGCGCGAGCGTCACGCTGGTCAACGGCGAGGGAGTCGCTTCGGTGAGCTGGTCGGCTCCCGAGATCGACGAATATCTCGACGCCACGGTGAATGGAATTGGCGGTAGAACGGGGAGAATCGTAGTTGTCGATGACTGTCTCGACGGACCTGTCGTGGAGGTGGCGCCGGATCCAGTGGCCTGCCTGGACGAAACCGAAGGACCGGGCCCCGTTTCTCTAGACGTCACCGCAGCATCCGGGAGCTTGGTTTGGATCGCCGGCGCTGTGGGCGACACCCTCCACGCGGTTTCTGGGAGTTCACCGGTGGTTGTGTTTCCGACAGCGGTCGGACAAACTCATGTTTCCGTCCTTGGGGTGGACGCTGACGGTTGTGGGGCGGTGGCCAGCACGACCGCCTGGGTGGCGCCCAACGACGGCCGGCCGGCGGGACGGTTGGAGCTGGAGCTCTCGGCAGATACCATCGAAGCCGGTGTTGGAAGTACCTCGGTGGAAGTGCACGATCTCCGCGATTGCACGGGGGTGCTCGCCGTAGGCGCTGAGGTCGCGTTTCGGGCCGATCGTGGCGAACTCGTGGGTCTTGCACCGGGCGCTTTCGGGTTGGTGACGGAAGTTGAGGGCAACGGAGATGTTGCGATCGACTGGGGAAATGCGCAGGGGGGACCGGGCGCGCTTTGGGCGTGGTCTGAGGACGGAGCGGCGGGAGGCCGGGCCGAGGTGACGGTGACCGGAGATCTGTTGCGGCCGCACGTGTTGGCGCAGGATCCGGTCGGAACGGTGAGCGGAATGATCGATTCGGTGCTGTTGACCTTTGACGAACCCTTGCAGTTTTCGAGCGTTACCGCGGGGAACTTCTCAGTGACGGGACCCGTCCCGATCACGGTTGTGTCGGCCGATTTGGACGTTACCGGAACCGAAGTGCTGCTTACCCTTGGCGCTCCCGTGGACGCCGATGCCGGGGTGTACTCCGTAACGGCGTGGTCCAACCCCAGCTTGGCCGTTCGCGATGAGGCGGGAAACCGAATGGACGGTGCTTGGTTGGGTGCAGCTTCCTCCTATGTCGGCGCGTTTGGAGCCCTGCCGGACACGCGCGTGGCCGTATCCACATGCGCGGTTTCTCCGGTGTTGTTCCGCCCGGATGGAGCCGATGGGCCGGACCAGGAAGCGGACACAGTGGAATTTACGTTTGAAGCATCGGAAACGCCGGAGCGTTGGGTTCTGTCCGTGTGGGATACAGAACTTTCGCCCGTACGTGAGGCGGTGGTTCAGGGTGTCGGGATATCGGAGTCGTGGATTTGGGACGGGCGAGACCGCACCGGACGGGTGGTACCGGGCGGAAATTACATGTTGGAGGTGTCCGCGGAGGACGCCTCTGGAAACTTGGGTTTGCCGTGCACAGTACCGGTGACCGTAGAACACCGGTACGAGGAGTGACCATGGCGGAGCGTTCCACCTCCCTGCTTCCAAAACTTGAGGACCCCGCTTGGAACCACGCGGCGAGCTTGGCGGAGTTGGGGGTGTTGACGGCATCGCTGCTGCACGAGCTGCGGCAGCCATTGTTTGCGATCAAAGCGCATGCGCAACTGGGGCAGGTCGACAAAGGAACGGATCGATTTACCGCGATTTTGGAGCAGGTACAGCATGTCGAAGCGCTGATTCAGCACTATGGGTCCTTCGGTCGGAACGACGAACCTGAAACGGTGTTGAACCTCAACGATCCCATTGCCGGGGCGCTCCGAATGATGGAGTCGCGCCAACGCCGATCGCGGGTCGTATTGAATGCCGCACTGCTGCCGGACGTCCTGTTGATTCGCGGTCGCGACCTCGCGATACGGCAGATCGCCGTCAACCTGCTCCAGAACGCCTTTGACGCGCTGGAGGATGTGGGGGGTGGCGAAATTTGGGTGGCTACTGACCAAATTGGTGATGTGGTGCGGTTGGTGGTGGCCGACAATGGGCCCGGCGTTCCGGAGGACCTTCGCGACCGGCTGTTCGAGCCGTTTGTGACCACGAAACCGCACGATCGTGGGACGGGCCTGGGGTTGTTTATTGCGCGGAAGCTGGTGCACGAACTGCTGGGCACGCTGCGTTTGGTGTCGCCCGAGGTGGGCGGAGCGCGGTTTGAAATGACGTTTCCGCGGGTGGTAACGGCGATCTCTCCTTCTGACGTCGGGGACCTCGGCTTTAGGTAGGGGCTGCCGGACTAGTTTTCCGGCTCGTGAAACACGGGATCATCGTCTTTCAAGCCGTCGTCGAACTCGACCTTGCCGCCGTGGCCGGAAGCCCCCAGAAAGAACGCATGGTAGCTCGCGTATTCGTCCGACGGATCGAATTCGGCGGCCTTTTCGAAGTGTTGCTTGGATTCCGCGATCAGAGCGTGAAATTCTGCGGCATCGCCGAAGATCACATCATCCTCTTCCGCCTTTCGACGCAGGATTTCGGCGAGCGTCGCGTGCGCCAACCCGCGGATGATGTTCGCCGGGATCGCTTCGATCCAAGTACCGCTTCTTTCAAACTGTTCGATGGCTTCGCGAGCGTGATCCTCCGCTTCCGCAAGGCGCTCCGTGTCCAGGAGCAGGCGTGCCAATTCGAGATGAGGTTCCCCAAGGCGAGGCTCTTCTGAGATGAGGGTACGAAGCTCATCCTCGGCCACGTCGATTTTTCCGTCGTCTTTGGCCTGGAGCGCGGCGGTGAACCGCACCCCCAGTTGATCGAGCGCGCCGGCTTCGGGATCGACAAAATCGTCATCGTCAAAAGGACCGGACATACTACCTCACCGGATGATCGAAGGGGGTGTGTTGCTCGCGATGGGGGGCCGGATCGACCCGATTGCCCACTTCAAAGCGATCGAACTTGAACTTGCTGGCCAGATATGCCAGAACACGGGGTGCGAGAAAACGACGTGTCGGGGGAAATACCAGTAGGATCCCGGTGAGGTCGGTGAGCACGCCGGGGCAGATCAACAGGACGGCGCCCACCAGCACCAAAGCGCCTTCGGCCAACCGTTCTGCGGGAGGAAGCCCCTTTTGGAGGTCGGCGATCAAATCGCGCATGACTTGGGTGCCCTCCCGTTTGGCCATCCAACCGCCGAAAACGCCGGTGAGCAGAATCATGCCGACGGTGGCGAGCGGTCCAAAATAAGACCCAACCTCGATCAACAGGTAGGACTCGATCAACGGGATGATGGTAAACGCCAGTACCAATTTCCACATGGTGCGCGCCGCTCCGGGCACAAAGTAGACACATTGTGCGCCACGGACGAGGGGTTGTGGGTATTATTGTCGAGGGCGCGAATGGAGGTCGATGTGGGGTGGTGGATTGTGTTGCTCGCATGTGGAGATCCGGCAGATACGGGTGCGGACACGGACGACTCGGCGGCGGAAGTCTGCGTTGACGCGGCCGGAGTGTCCCATCCGATCGGTGACAGTTGGCCGGATACCGACGGTTGCAACACCTGTAGCTGCGACAGCGGGGACATCTCCTGCACCGATCTGGGCTGTATCGACACGGACACCTAGAGCGCCGCGGGCGGCCCGATTGCGCCGTCGCGAGGGCTTACTCCGCCGCTTTTACCGCCTGCCAACGGGCTTCCAACGTGGTTGGATCGCACGAGTGCACGTCCAGCCCATCGGCCTGCAGCGATGCTTCTACCGCGCGAAACCGACGTTCAAACTTGCCGGTGGCCTTGCGCAGGGCATCCTCAGCCGCCACGGGAAGAAAACGGCCGAGGTTGACGAGGCTGAACAGCAGATCACCGAACTCTTCGCCGATTTCTTCGGACCCCCCGCCCTGCAGAGCCCCCTCCAGTTCGGCCAGCTCCTCGTGGACTTTGGCGAGGACCGAAGTGCGATCCGGCCAATCGAATCCCACGGCCGAGGCTTTTTCAGAGATCCGGTGGGCTCGGAGCAGCGCCGGGAGTCCGCGGGGCACGCCGTCGAGCGCCGAGTCTTTGTTCGCACGTTCCTTGGCTTTTCGCGACTCCCATGCGGGAATATTCCCGTCCCCTGAGGTGTTGCCGTGGTCCGGATCGAAGACGTGCGGATGGCGCCGGATCATCTTTTCGGCGACCCCGTCCACCACTTCATCGATGGAAAAAGCCCCCCGCTCCTTCGCCATCTGCGAGAGCATCGTGGCGAGAAATACGAGATCACCGAACTCCTGCTGTTGCGCCGCGTCGTCGGCGCGATCGATCGCGTCCAACGCCTCGAAGGCCTCTTCCAGCAAGTAGGGGCGCAGGGTTTCGGGGGTTTGAGCCCGGTCCCAATTGCAGCCGCCTTCGCCGCGAAGTCGCGCCACAATGGACACCAGGTCATCAAATCGGCGCATCGGGTTCTCCTGCGGGCGCGGTTGGGATAGAATTGGTTCTGGAGTGCGTCCCTCGAATGTCAAACAAGGGCGCTGAACAGCAGTTCGGCGAGTACCACCTCCTCGAAAAAATAGCCACCGGCGGCATGGCCGAGGTGTGGCGCGCCCGTGCGTATGGCATGGCCGGCTTCGAGAAGATCCTCGTCATCAAGAAGGTTCTCGATACCCTTTCGAAGGACGACGAATTCATCAAGCTGTTCATTGATGAAGCGCGGATTTCGGTCCAGCTGCTCCATGTGAACATCGTGCAGGTGTTCGACCTCGGCGAGGTGGACGGCACCTACTACATGGCGATGGAGTACGTGCACGGCCTCGATTTAGCGAGGGTGATCGCACGCTCCAAACCGCTCGGTGCGGTTCCGATTGCTCTTGCGCTGTTTGTGGTGGCGGAGGTCTGTAAGGCCCTCCAATTTGCACATGAACGCGCGGATGAGGAGGGGAAACCCTTACACATCGTTCATTGCGACATCAGCCCGCAGAACATCCTGCTGTCGTACGCGGGAGAGGTGAAGATCACCGACTTTGGGATCAGCCGCGCGGCATTCCAGGCGTCGGGACTCCACGATGTGATTCGCGGCAAATATGCGTACATGAGCCCCGAACAGGTCGATGGTAAACTGCTTGACGGTCGCAGCGACATCTTTTCGCTCGGGATCATCCTGTTTGAACTGTTGACCGGACGTCGGCTGTTCAAAGCGAAAACCCGCGATGAAACTCTGGCCCGCGTGCGCCGCGCGGAAGTTCCGTCGTTGCGGGCGTACCGCCCGGAGATCTCCGACGACCTGGAAGCGGTGGTTCTGAAGGCGCTCGCGTTGCGCAAGGAGGATCGCCATCCTTCGGCCGGTGCGCTGCTCGATGAACTCGGCGTGCTCATGGTTCGGGAGGGCCATCGCGCGACGAACAACGATCTTGCTGCATTTTTAAAGAATGTGCTTGAGGCCGGGCGAGCGCGGGCTGAAGTTCGAAGCGATAAACCAGGACAACCCACTTCGGTGGTGGTCCTGGCCGCGGAAGCTTCGCCTCCACCACGTTCTTTGGCGAGCCCCAAGACCACTCTGTCCAGCCTGACCCAAGAGTGGTCGGGCATGGTCAGCGAGGCGGAAGGCGAGATTTGGGAGCGCGAAGAGGGCGGCATGCTGGTGGTCTGGCCGTGCGGCAAGGAGCCGGGTCAGGTGCCGATGAAGGAAGCGCTGGAACGCGCGATCCACGTGTCGGCCGCTATGCGAAAGACGGCTCAGCAGACCGGCTATCGGGTTTCGGCAGGGGTGGCCCCCGGCGTTGCGCGGATCCACTCGGAGACCCGGCGCCCAGGCGAGGGATGGGAGCTTGCGGGCCCTTTTTACTTGGCGCGGTGGATGATGAACCTGTCGGCGCACCGGGGCCGAGTGTTGCTCACTGAAGTTGGCGCAAAACAGGCGAACGACGCCCGCACCACGCTTCTTGGACGGATCTGCATTCAGGGCAGCCGGTACATCAATCTGTACGAAATCGGATGATGTGGGGATGGACCCTCACGTTTTCGCTGGCTTTCGCTTGGCCGGAGAAGGGTCCCGAGGGCGTTGAAACCGGGCGAACGGTGGATTCGGCCCAGCTTTTTTCGGAAGGGGCTTTTCCCGCGGATCGGGTGATCACCGAACCCGCTGAGATCGGCGCGATGTGCCGTTCGATGTTGGAGTATCTGAGGAATCAACCCGATCCTTGGGCGACGCCCGGGATGCTCGCGGAACAGGGCGTGACCGCCGAACAGATCCGGGCCACCCTCGAGAAAGTCGCCGTTACCGCGGAAACCTCGCCGGAAAAGCTCTCCGATCCGACATTTCTCGCTGAGAATTTCCGGTATTTGCGTTGGAGCCCCGATCAAACCACCGCTGGAAAAAGAGGAATAACGTTGGCTCCCGGTGAAGCACGGCTTACGAAGTACGTGATTTACCGACAGAGCGGCAGTTCGGTGCGGACGGCGACGCACACCCATGCTTTGTACGCGGTTCCGGCCGACGAAGCGGGGATGACCGAGGCGGAAGCGACTGAAAAGCGTGGCGAACTGACTCGGTTTCGGTACACTCGGCCGGAGATTTTTGCGGGGGCTTTGGAGGGATCCGCGCAGCCGTTGGTGTGGTTGTCCCAGGAAGGGGTGATTCAAGCGATGCTTCAGGGCACGGTCGAGGTGACCCTGGCCGATGGCAGCCCGCATTGGTTCAATGTCCACCGGCATAACGGTATCCCCTACGATCGCGCCGAGAAAGACGGGACAAAACAGGCGCGGTATTGGTATTTTCGCGAGGTGCCGGGGCCGTTGGGTTGGGGAAGCGATCCGGATCACAAGGTGCAGGTTCACCCCGGGGTAGTTGTCGCCGGGGATGTGTACAATTTTGGCTTAGGAATACTCTTCTTGCTGGAGACGGCTCCGGGGGAAGCGCGGTTGGCGATCCTGGCGGACACCGGCGGGGCGTTTCAGCCGAATCTGTACCAGCTCGATTATCTCGCCGGTACCTTTGATTCCGAAGCGGAGATGTACCGACAAACCAAGGATGTGCCCGATCGCGTGAGGGGTGGCGTGCTTATTGTGCGGTGACATGCGAGGGGAAGTTCGCGTATCTTGCGTTCAGAGGTGGGCATGTGGTGGATCGGTCTATGGATGGGATGTGTAGGCTCGGGCCCAGTGGACTCCGATGCAGTCGACTCCGATACTGGGGATACGGCCGATTCTGAGGACACCGCCGACACCGTGGAAACGGCGGACACCGACGTGAACCTTGGGCCGGTGATCTACGTGACCGTGGTTTCGCACAATGAACAACCGAATACCGGCGTTCCCGAGTCCGATCCCGCGTGGCATCCGAACTATGTCACCGACCCGGCATTTTATGAGGACAACCGCGCAGCAGTTCTGGAGCTGGCGGAGGAACTGTACAACCGCGGGGTGACGTGGAACCTTCAGTCGGACGGCAATTGGTTGGATGCGGTCGCCGACAACGACGAGCTGAACGACAATGTGGCGTTGGAACTGCAGGATTCCTGGGACGTGCAGATTGACGTGCACCACCACCCGTCGTTTTACAATGACGCGGATGTGGCGTTTGCCATGGAAGAATTGGGCGTGAACCCCAGCGATGTGGTGGGCGGGTTTGTGTATTCACCGGTGGAGGAGGCGAATTGGGAGGACTTTGAAGTACCGATCGACGGGCAGGTTTCGGAGCATACCTGGACGGGCCGGTGGCTGTGGGGGGCGGCGACCCCGAGCCACGCCGGTGAAGACGATCACAGCTCTGGGATCTGGAGACCGCAGGATGCAGCGAACTTCTACACGCACGATCCGGATCAGGTATTGGCGGTGATCGGCAACTGCTCGATCACGGCGGACGGAGTGTTGGCGTTGTCGGCGGATTTGGACGACGGCGGTGCGCCATCAGACGGCTTCTACACGGCAGCGGTGATGTTCGATCAGCAAGATCTCGATGACGCGAAGATCGCCGACATTCTGGCGGCCGTGGACAGCCTGGAAGGCCTGGTGGACGCGGGCAGGGTGCGTTGGGCGCACCTCACCGAGATCAGCGATCACTGGACAACGGACTACGAAGGTGAGCCTTCGCGGTTTGATTGTTCGCCCTATGTGGATGAATAGTAAACCGGGTTGACTATTGGCCTCGACACCTGTTGCAGTGTGTTGAAGGTGGGCGTGGAATCTCGCGGGTCCGGTTATGCGGACGCTGTGGGAGGACAGATGCGTTTTGCGGCATGGGTACTGTTGGTGGGTTGTGTCAAAGCGCCGCCACAACCCTTTCAATTTGCGGTTCTCGGAGACCGGACCGACGAACCTACGCAGGCCGCCTGGGAAGACGTGGTCAAGGATGTTCGCGGGTTGCGGCCCGATCTGGTGCTCACCGTGGGCGACTTGGTCGATGACTGGCGGGATCCGGTCGATTGGGAGCTCGCTTTGCTGGCACGAGAGTGGTTGGCGCCGGTGCCGTTGTACCTGACGCCCGGGAATCACGACATCGAGGATGTGGAGTCGGCGCGCCTGTTTACGGAACGCACGGGATTTGAACCGTACTATTCCTTCGATCGCGAGGGCGTGCATTTTGTGATCGTGGACAACTCGGTGGCCGAATCCTACGAACAGCTCCCCCAGGCGCAGCGCGATTGGCTGACCGCGGACCTGCAAAAAAATGCGTCTAAGCTGACCTTAGTACTGATGCACAAGCCCTTTTGGGGCAGTTTTCGGGCGCGAGGTAAACCCGATCCGCTGCATGAGCTGTTCGTCGCCAACGGGGTGGATGCGGTGTTCACAGGCCACTGGCATCGATACGCGCACGAGAAAATCGACGGGATCGAGTACTATATCGCTGGAACCTCCGGTGGGGCGGTGTGGCCTAACATCCAAGACTACCGGATCGGCACCGCCTACCAATTCCTGTGGGGAGTGGTGGAAGACGGGAAATTGAGTGTTCGAACGGTGGAATCATCGGGTGTGCACGAACAAGATGGGTTGGAAGCCAACGATGCGAGTGCGCTGTTTGCAGAGCGCGGTGCTTTGCGCGCGATCGCAGACGTGGAGCGGGGAAACGTTAGGGTGGAAGCGGATAATCGCCGCGACGTGCCGATGGATCTCCACGGCACTGTGTCTACGTTGGGCGGGTGGAAGTCGGACGTGCCTCGGGTGGATCTGATGGTTCCACCGAAGGAAACCGCGGTTGTCGACCTGCCGCTGCAGCGGACCGGAGAGTGGTTCCCCCTGCCGGTGCTGTCGGTGGAATATCCGCTTCCGAGCGGCCGAACGGCGCCGATGCATCAGCCGGTGGATGTGCTGCGCCCGGTGAAAGTGCCGGCCGCCGCAGCGCCGGTGATCGACGGCGATCTGACCGATCCCACCTGGACAACGGCGGTTCGCCTGACCGAATTTGGGGACGCACAGGGGCAACGCGCGAGCGGCGATCCGACCGAGGTGTGGATGGTCGCCGACGAGACCACGATGTACGTCGCCGCGATCTGCCAAGAAAGCCACATGGAAACGTTAAAACACCAATATACCGAGCGGGATGGACATTCGGTGTACGACGATCGGATCGGGATGCTGCTGTCGCCGGATTCAAACCATACGTACTGGTTTTACGTGAATCCGAATGGGGCGATCTGGGATCTGTCGGTGCAGCTCGACCCGAGGGTGAGTGATCTGGCCTGGAACGGCAATTTTCGGGTGGCGACGAAGATCGGCACCGATCGGTGGGTGGTGGAATTGGCGGTCCCGTTGTCGGAACTCGCCAAGACTGAGGCCCCGGAGTGGCGGTTCAACGTTCGCCGCATGCAGCCGCGCCGCACCAAGGAAGCGCTGTGGGCGCCGGCTTGGGATGCCGCTCGTCCGCAGCGGATGGCGCCGTTGATGTTTGTACGTTGATGCACAGTTAGTCAACCAATTTGACTAACTACAGGCAGTCGTTCTCGAGAGAAACGCTGGTGCTGCCAGTGCGATCGTTGCCGACCACCACCATCACCATTTGAGTGCCCTCAGCGTCGCACACCTCTTCGCAGTCGCCGCTGGTGTCGGTAACGTACATTTCGAGGTGGATCCCCGTGTCTGCGATGTTCTCGACGTT
This sequence comes from Pseudomonadota bacterium, assembly GCA_005797785.1. Classification (GTDB taxonomy): domain Bacteria; phylum Myxococcota_A; class UBA796; order UBA796; genus SYKL01. The sequence continues at coordinate 18,949 of SYKL01000225.1, forward strand.
GTACCCATCGAGGTGCAGCTCGCAGGTGCTGGAGACATAGTGGGAAGCGACGAGCACTTGGGTGGTTTCGAAGTCGATTTCGACGTCGATGATGCCGCCGGAAGGGATGGCCTCGGCGAGGTAGGCGTTGTACTCCTCCACCGAATGCAGGATCTCGGAACCTGGGCCTGCACCGCCCTCATTGGACGAAAAAGGGCCGGCGAAGAGGAGGGTGTAGTCCGCCATATCGGTGTCGTCGCCCGTATCATACGTATCTTCGCCGGTTTCTGCTGTGTCGGAAGTTTCAAAATCGGTGTCGGGAACATTCTCAACCGCGGTCGCGTTGCATTCGTTGAGCCAGCCGCACCCCCCGAAATTGCACCCCGACCAGAACGGGAGAGCTACGAGACCCATCGCTACCAGACGTTGCATGACGACCCCCTTGGGCCGGACGGATTGCAGGAAGCGTGCCAGGAACTGCACATAGGATAGCCGGCTTTCATCCAACTGTGACCGGAGGATCCGGATCCCGTTGTCGCGGAAACGTGACATTTCGATCATGCCCCAAGATCGGAGGTGCGCACCAACAGCCCGTGCTCCAAACCCCGGCACAAGATCGGCCGCCAAACCGCGGGAGCCGCCGCATAGTGGGCGCGCGCATCCTCCGGGAGGATCGCGAAACCGTCGAGGGGATCGACGCCGGTCCAGTCATCCTCCGGAGAAAGCCCGAGCAATGCTGGAATGGGAGTCGTCGGGATCGGGCAGGGCTCGGCCAACTCGTCAGGAAATTCGGGTCCAAGCCCAATCAGCGCGGGAAGAGCGACGTACAGGGCCGCATCCTCGGGGGTGGTATCTGGCAAAGCGCCACCGCGGGCGTACATTTTGAGGCGGGAGCCGTCCCTTTTTGCCGGTTCGAGCTCATAGCGCACCTGGGCGGCCAACCATGTGAAGCCGCGAAAGTCGGCTTTGTCTTTGATTTGTGCGCCGATCGATACCAGGCCTTCCCAGGTGTCGGCCAGGGTAACCGCGGCGTGCGCTAAGCTTTGTTCGTCTTTGAACGCCTTTTTGTGTTCCTGAATGAATTCGTCTACCTCGTCCGGATCCAGGGCTGCCAACGCGTCCGAGGCGGCGCGGTACAGCTTCCAAAGCAGGGTAACATCGCCGCGGGCGGCGGATTCGATCGCCTGACGGGCGTCGATCAGGCGGTGAACGGGATAGGGTCGAACGAGCAGCACCGGCACCTTCCAGCGGGGGTAGGATAGCCGTCGCGCGGGAGGTTCGCATGTCGCTGCGCGATGCGCTTCTGGCGAAGGGCTTAGTCAAAAAGCAGGACGTCCAGCGGGTGGAGCGCGAGCTCAAGCAGGAGCGGGGCAAAGCCCAGGCCCATCGCCGGCCGCAAGCGGAAATCGAAGCCGAGGAGCGCGCCAAACGCAAGGCGGAGGAGCAGGCGGAGCTGCAGCGCAAGGCGGAGGAACGAAGGCAGCGCGAAGCCGCGAAAGAAGCTGTGGAATTGGCGCTTCGGGTTCGCCAGATCATACGCACCAACCGGCTAAGGTCGCGGGGGCCGTTTCGGTATTTTCACCGGACGCTGGATCCCAAGGTGTTGGGACGGTTGGAGATCAGCGAGCGGATCGCTTGGAAGCTCCGTTGCGGGGAGTGTGCGGTGGCCGCGGACATCGATCCGCTGAACGAAAAGGTCGAATATGTGGTGATCTCCGCGGACGCGGCGACGCGGTTGAGCGAATTGCGTCCCGCGATCGTGGTGCATTGGGTGCGGGATGTGCGAGGGATCGAAGATCCGTCCGAGCGGTTATGGAAGCCGGAATGGGAGATTTCGTTGGTTCCGCATCGGGTGCGCACGGAGTCGTAAAGGAGTTTACTATTTCGCGGCGGGTTGGACTTCCCATGCGGCTTTCACGAGCGGGAAGTTTCGAACCCTACCGGAATCATCGTCGTAGATGTGTCCATAATCATGGTTTGAACTGGCCATTGTGTAGGTGTCGGAGGCGGGCACGTGGAATTCGCGCGCGTTGGGATGCCCGTGATCTTGTGGCGGTGGGCATGGCGGAAGTGTGGCAGGAGCGGCCTAAAAACGAAGAGGCCGACGGTCACGGGAGGGGGGACCGTCGGCCTGAGCGTTTTTTGATGGGGCGTACGCCACCTAAGGGCACTGTGCCCGGCGCCGGAGGGTTTGGGTGTCCCGGCTTGTCCCAACGTCGGGCTGCAGAGTTCGCAGTTGTAAACGGGGGATGACGGTACCCTTTCTCGTGGGGTGCCTATGCACGGATTTTGGTTCTTAGGACTCGGGTGCGGTGTGTTTTCACCCCCGGCCGCGGACATCGAAGCGGGCGTGCCGGAAATGGGGCCAGCGTTTGCCGCGGCCAGCATGGTTGCCTCGCCTGAATCCAATACAACTGCGGTCGAGAGCTTTGATCTCTGGGTTTCGAATTCGCTTTCCCGGGAGCGCCAGCAGGAACCCACCCGCGGCGGGATCGCGCTGCCGAAAGGGAGCGTGTTTCGGACGGAGGAGCTGAGGCTGCTTTCTCCGGAGGGAGTGCCGGTTCCGGTGCAGATCCATCCGTTGGGATTGAGCTGGCCGGACGGTTCGCTCAAACACGTGTTAGTGCAGTTCAAAGCGGATGTTCCGGGTTCGGCGGGGGAGGCTCCAGGGCGCGCGGTGTATCGGCTGGAGGTCGCGTCCGGTTCGACGCCCCCGATAGAAGAAATCGCGATTTCCGACGGTGAAACCTTGGTGGTGGATACGGGTCCGATGTCGTTTGCGATCGATCGCGGCGATGTGCGGCTGCCGAACCGGGTGGCCGTGGATGGCATGCCCGTGGTCGAGGGTGGGATCGATCTGCGGTTGTGGGCGTACCGTGAGGCTTTGGACACGGTGATTCACCCGGTGAACGGCCATTGGAACGACGGTAGGCCGCGAGATGACCGCTCGTTGCTCTGGTTTGGACAGGGGGATTCGGAGTGGCAATCGGTGTGGGGGCCGACCCTCGCCGATCAGAGCGGGGTATTTCAAGGCGGCTTGGACGTGGAAGTGGAGGAATTGGGCCCACTTCGCGCGGTGGTGAAGATCTCGACCCCGCCCAGCGATGAACCGGACGGATTGGCGTTTGTGGCGCGCCTGTACGCCTATGCTGGGGAAACCTCGATCCGAACGGAGTTGACGCTGATCAGCCGGGAACGCTTGGACAATCGGGGTGGGTTCGCGGATGGTGCGCCTTTGCCCGGAGTGGTCGCCAACGGTTGGCTCGTCCGGGAATTGTCGGTGGAAGTAACGCCTGAATGGTCGGGCGAGGTCGGTGTGACCATGGGGCGCGCCGACGGCGTGGACGGAAGCGAAAGCGTCCAGGTGTTCGACGCGGTAACGGCAGAGCCGGGCTGGGTTTCGGGGAGTTGGGCCGACGGCGAGATCACCCTCGCGGCACAGGCGTTTTGGGAACGGTACCCCAAAGCGATTGGGCTCGAGGAAAATACGTTGTACCTCGATCTCTGGCCGCGGCAGGGTTCGGATGAAGCTCCGGTCGTCACCTCGATCCCCGGTGGCCGCGCCCGAACTTGGGAGTATGTGGTCGATTTTGGCGGTCGGGCGTCCGAAGAAGTGAGCGGAATGGCCCGCGCTGAGCTGCACGCCCTGTTGGC
>SYKL01000226.1 GCA_005797785.1 Pseudomonadota bacterium
AGCGAGTGGATTGCGGAAGCCGTGGTGATCGGCGATCGACGCAAATTCCTGTCGGCGGTGTTGGTCTTGGATACCGAAATCGCGGACAAGATCGCCAAAGAGCGCGGTTGGACGGGGGATCTCCAGGTGCATCCGGAAGTGCACGCGGAAATTCAGCGCGCGGTCGATCGGGCGAATGAGAAATTCGCCCGGGTCGAGCACATTCGCGCTTGGAAACTGCTGCCTCGGCCGCTGTCCATCGCCGACGGCGAGCTCACCCCAACGCTCAAGATCAAACGACGTAAGGTGGAGGAGCATTTTCGACATCTGATCGAATCCATGTACGCGGACTCCACCATCGGTTAATCCAGCGGACGGCCCGCTTGGAGACCCGATGACCCGCCAAAAACCCTCCTTGGAATTCAACGCCCACGACATCACCCGCATTTGGAACCTGGCGATCGCCATGTACGATGGGGAGGATGAAGGCGCCGATCTGCGCACGTATTTCGCGCAGGCCCTTCAGACTTACGTGGAATTCATGGAGGATCTGGCCGATGGTGGCATCGAGTTCGAAGAAGCCGATGGCGGCCGATTTGTCTCCGAGCGCGAGGTAAAACCCGCCGGCGACGTGATCCGGTTCAAAGCGGTTTCCGACGCGAACTAGCGCTCGCGCGTTCATCGTTCGGCAGTCGAAGTATTGACGCGTCAATACTTTGGGCCGGGGATCAATCCACCAGCAAAAACTCGACGCGCCGATTTTTTGCGCGACCGGCATCGGTGTCGTTGCTGTCGAGCGGTTGGGTGGCCCCCCTGCCCTCGACCTCCATACGCGCGGCATCCACCCCGTGTTCGGTCAGGTATTTCCTCACCGATTCCGCACGGATGACCGACAACTCCATGTTGTAGGCGAGGCTTCCCACATTGTCCGTATGCCCGATGATCCGGATTCGAACGGCGGGATAGTCCACCAGCACTTTGGCCGCCGCGGCCAACGCCGGCTGATCCACATCGCGCAACAAGGCGCTGTCGTGGTCGAAGAACACGCCGTCGATCACCCCGGTGAATTTTTTGACCTCCACAGGAATTTCGTCGGGACAACCGTCCGAATCTTCGTATTGGTTAGGGGTTTCCGCGGCGGTCGGGCAGTGGTCAACCGGATCCGGCAGGCCGTCCCGATCGGTGTCGGCGGGAGGGCAGCCGTGTTCGCCGCGAACGCCCATGGTGACATCGCCCTGGTCTGGGCATTCATCCTGGGTGTCGAACAGCCCATCCCGATCAGCATCGGCTTCCGGACAGCCGTCGGCGTCCTCAAATCCGTTGATCAATTCTGCTTTTGTTGGGCATCCATCAGCCGCATCGGTGATGCCGTCGTGATCTTGATCCACGATGGCGGGTTCGGCGATCGGCTCGCGCGCATTGTCCAAACGGAATTCAAACGCGGCATTGGCCAGGAAATGGTGTGCGGGTACATCGGAGCGTCCCTCGTGGCGACTGATCAGATGACGAAAATCCGCGCGAATCGCCCAACGTCGGCCGATGGGTACATCTGCACCCAATCCCCAGTGCACGGCACCGTCCACATCGGATCCAAGCACATCGTCACCCGACGCTAGCGCCAAATGGCCTACGCCCAACATCAGCATGGGACGAACCGCCTTTAGGGGGATTCGGCCTACGAACGAAAGCCTCCAACTGCCCAAGGTGGCGCCGCCGCGATCGCTCACCGACAAAGGAGCAACGTCCGCTTCCGCTTCCACGCCTGCGGGTGCGATTGGAAAAAAGTCCGCACGGAGACCGAACTGCGGCCCCACGCCCAACGGCAAATGCGAGGACACTCGCGGATCATACAACTCGTGGCGGGAGGACGGAATCACAGCGCCCACATACGGACCCGCCTCCAGCTCCCATGCGGATGCCGAGGTGGAAAGTGCCAATATGCCCGCGGTCGCCCAACGTCGCATCCGAATCTCCTCTTTGCTGAAAGTTACGAATTCTGAACGGGCGCCACAAGGTGACCCAGTTCAAATTCGACATTGTTCTCGTTGGAGCTTCGGATTTTATTCCTTACGAAATCCTCCCCGGAACTCGCCCTTTTGTCGCGAACGCGCGGTGTGCGCCCGAATGGCGGGTTAACAGAGGGCATGGAAATCGCGCGCGAAAACGGGGTTCGGCTGTACTGGACCGCCGCAGGAACGGGACCCACCGTGGTTCTTTCTCACGGCTGGTTGGCCGATCATCGCGTGTTTGACCGGTTGACGCCCAGCTTGGTCGAGGGCGGATTTCGAGTGGTTCGTTGGGACGTTCGCGCGCACGGCCGATCAAGCCGCGGTATGGGTCCCACCTCTTTTCCCGACTTGGTGGCGGATCTTCGGGCTGTTGCGACCGCAGCCGGAGGAGGCCCGGTCACCTTGGTGGGCCACGACCTCGGCGCACAATTGTCTATGGCCTTGTCAGTCGAGCCAGGAGCGTGGCGAGGAGCCTCGCTTTGGTCGATCGATCCGGCGCTCGCCGTGACCCACCGGGCGCGCCAAGCGTTGCTCACCGCCGCCCAGCACGTCACGATTCGCCCGTTGGTGCTCGGGCTCGAAGCGCTTTGGTTCAAACAAAATCCCGAACACGACCCCGCTTTGGCGACCCACCTGCGCCGGACGGCGACAACGCTTTCAGCGGCCGCGGTGCGGGAAGTGGCCGCTGCGGATCCGCCAGACTTTACCGAAATCGTAAACCGGTTGACGATCCCGGTGCAGATCCTCTGGGGCGATGCGGACCGATTGTTGCGGCCGTATGCGGGTAAAGAGTTGTTGTCGAGGATTCCTCATGCCACCGGCCGACCGATCCCGGATGCAGCCCATCAGATCGCCGTGGATCAGCCCCGCGCGCTCGAGCAGGAGTTGCTGGCTTGGTTGAGGCAGCTCCCTTCGGCGGAGTAAGCCCTATTTCACGTGTCGCAGGATCAGATCGGCGAGCGCCGGAACGGCCTCCACCGTGTGCCGGTGCGCCGTCGGCCGCAGTCCGTCGTACACCTTCTTCAAAACGGCGTTTTTCGCACGACTCGCCTTACCATCGGTCACCCCGAGCAGGGCATGGGCGATCGGATCCGCATGTCGGCGGAAATAGACGCGAACGTCACCCTGTTCGCGGCCTTTCACGAGGTGTTCGTCCAGGCGGCCCGCAAAATCCGGCAACAGGTGCGCCACCGCATCTTCCACCATCGTAGGGCGCATGGTTTTAACCGTTTTGTAGCCGGCTTTCAGAGCGATTCCGGAAATCCCAGCCTTGCCGCGCACTTCCCGATCGATCAGGTCGGCGGCGTCCGCGGCGACCCGACGCAGGGTCTGTGGATCCTTCAAGATTTCGACGAGCGTACTCACGGCAACTCCTGGTCGCACCTGCTATCCGATCGGAACCGATCGGGTTACGTCCAAACGCTACGGAGGTGTGGGTTGTTGAGAACATTGGTCCGGTTGCCGTTGCGCGTCGCCCGCCGCATCAAACGCATGGTGTTCGGATCTTCCGCCCCTACCGACGCGGCATCCACATGGCCGGTCGATCCTCCCGTGGAGGCGGTTTCGCCCCCTGCCGAGCCCGCTCCCGAACCGATGGCGCCCGTGGCGACGCCTGACCCGGTGGCGACCGAGACGCCGGTCGCCGAGGTGGCCGCCGCCGAGCCCAAAAAGCGAGCCAAAAAAGTCAAAGAGCCAGGCGAGGAAAAGCCCAAGTCCCGCGCCAAAAAGAAGGCCGACGCCGCTCCCGAGCCTGCCACGCCGGCGGTTCAAGTGCGCGCCGAGCCTACCCCCAATCCAAACGCGATGAAGTTTGTGGTTTCGAAGCCCGTGGTGGAGCGGGGCAGCGTGTCGTTCAACAATGCGACCGTGGCCGCGGGCCATCCCTTGGGCGAGGCACTGTTCGCCGTTCCCGGCGTTCGGATGGTGTTTGCGGTCAATGACTTTGTGACGATCACCAAGGAAGAGGCGGTCGCCTGGGACGGGCTGATTCCCGCGGTGCAGTCGGCAATCGGTAAGGTTCTCGGCGGATGAATGAGCCGCTCCTGGAGATCTCCAACCTCCAAACTCATTTTCGCACCGACGCGGGGATAGTAAAGGCGGTTGACGACATCAGCCTTCAGATCCGTCTTGGCGAAACCTTAGGTTTGGTGGGAGAGTCCGGATCCGGAAAATCGGTCACCTCCTTGACCATCTTGCGGCTGCTTCCGGAGGTGTCCGCGTCGATCGCCTGTGGGAAAATCGCCTTTCTCGGTAAATATCTCGCGACCCACTCCACCCAAGAGCTTTGCGACGTCCGCGGCAAATACATCGAGA
>SYKL01000227.1 GCA_005797785.1 Pseudomonadota bacterium
CAAGGAACAATTGCTGACAAGAGCTGGCGACCGATCACGGACCGCCATCGGAGTTGACGACCACGGTAGATGATGCTGTTTGAAGAGTCACTTCTCCGTCATCCGTTCCGAACCCCATTTGTACGTCCACGGTCCATGCGTCGGTACCGGGCCAAACCCACGCGATGGAGGAATGGACTCCTCCGATGCGGTGCACCCTGAAGCAAGCAGCCAAGATGCGTAGAACCATTGCATGGAAACTCCCTTGTTTCGCATCGCTTCTCATCGGCCCGACGGCACCCAACCCCAAATCACAGTCGATCGCAGTTCGATCGATTTTGGATCCGAAGGGAAGCAGAATCCGATGAGATGATCGAAATTCGAACACGAGTGCTCCATTTTCGATCACCCTCCTTTGCTCCCGAACGAGCCAACGCCTGCTCTCGGCTGGCACGCCGCTTGCCAAGCACCTCCGCGGGAGGTCCGAATGCACATTCAATTTTGGGGCGTTCGAGGTAGCATTGCGGTCTCTGGTCCGGACACCGTGCAAACGGGAGGAAATACGCCCTGTGTGGAGCTGCGGTCCGGCGGGCACCGGCTGGTGTTGGATGGGGGAACGGGACTTCAGGCGTTGGGGCGGTCGCTTGGCCCGGGTCCGGTGGAAATGACCCTGTTGTTCAGCCACGTTCACTGGGATCACATTCAAGGCGTTCCGTTCTTTGGACCGCTGTTTCATCCGAAATCGGAAATCTGCTTTCTGGGCGCTAACCGCGACAACGGCAGCCTTCGGGATGCGCTGCGCGCACAGATGCGGCCGCCGCAGTTTCCTATCACCCTCGATCAGTTCAATGCCAAACTGGAGTTTCGTGATGTGGTCGGACCGTTCGACGTCGGCCCGTTTCGGGTGTTTCCGATGGATTTGCAGCATCCCGACGGTGTGTTGGCCTACCGGATTGAAGTTGAGGGCAAAAGTATCGTTTACGCGACCGATGTAGAGCATGGCGATCGGATCGACGAGCGGCTGGTGGACTTGTGCCGGGGGGCGGATTGGGTGGTGCACGATGCGCAGTACACCCGCGACGAGTATATGGGTAAAACTTCGTTTTCCCGGCGTGGGTGGGGGCACTCTTCCATCGAGGATGCGATGGAAACAGCGGATCGCGCCAAAGCGAAGCAGCTGGTGCTGTTTCACCATGATCCGATGCGCACCGACATACAGCTGGCGAACCTTGAGGGTGCGGCGAAAGTTCACTTTCCGAATTTGTGCGTTGCCCGCGAAGGCCGCGCCATTGAGCTCCTGTGAACGTCGCGCTGCCGCACGAATGGAGCTACCCTCAGGGCATGAGTTCCCCGTGGTCGGAAGCCCTTAAGTCGAAGTTGTCCCAGGAGCAGGTCGACCTGTTTTCGGTGTTGGCGGAGGTCGTAGGCCGACTTCGCACCATGCTCGATGCCGATCGGGTGACGGTGTATTTGGTGGATCCGTCGGACCACAGCCTGGTCAGTCGGATCGCCTATTTGCCGGAGATTCCTGAGATTCGGCTGAAGCTCGGCGAAGGGGTCGCGGGTTGGGTGGCGGAACACCGCCAGATGGTGAATCTTCCGCGTGGAAGGCACGATCATCGGTTTAGCGATCGGACCGACGTGGCGACGGGGTACATCACCAAGACCATCCTGGCGACGCCGATCGTCGGGTCAGATGGCAGCTTACTTGGGGTACTTCAGGCGCTCAACAAACACCGCGGCTTGTTTGACGCCGAAGATGAGGACGCGATCAACGAGGTAGCGCGCGAGGTTTCCGAGCTGATCGACGCATCCAGCCTTGCTGGCCAACTTCGGCCGGGCCCGGCGCTGCCGTTGGCGTTCCGGTTCAATCACATCGTTGGAAACAGCGAACCGATGCAAGAGGTGTTTGAACGCATCACCCGCGCCGCGGCCACGGATGCTACGGTGTTGCTGCGTGGCGAAAGTGGCACTGGAAAGGAGGTTTTTGCTCGCGCCATACATTTTAACAGCCCGCGGCGGGACAGACCGTTGGTGAAGGTCGATTGTGCCGCGATTCCCGCGGACCTGATCGAAAACGAGCTGTTTGGACACGAAAAGGGGGCGTTTACTGGGGCGGATCGCCGCCAGGACGGAAAGATCGCTGCAGCCGCAGGAGGGACGCTGTTTTTGGACGAGATTGGCGAACTTCCCATCGCGGTTCAGGGGACGCTGCTGCGCCTGTTTCAGGATCGAACGTACTTTCGGGTGGGGGGAAATACCCCCGAAACCATCGACGTACGCTTTGTTTGCGCGACGCATCGCCCGCTGGAAAAGGAGATCGCTGCCGGCCGATTTCGTCAAGACCTTTACTATCGGATGCGGGTGGTGGAGATGGTGCTTCCCCCCTTGCGAGAGCGAGGACGGGCGGATCTCGACCGGTTGATCGACCACTTTCTGTATGTGTACGGGCGTAGGCACCGCGGTGGACTGATGCAGCTTTCCGCTGATGCACGCCAGGCGCTGCATCGTCATCGTTGGACGGGCAATGTGCGCGAGTTGGAGTGTTGTGTGGAGTCGGCCGTGGTCCTGTCACCGACGACGGTGATCGAGGAGAAATGGCTGCAATTTGGGCCAGACCCGGCGGATGTGGTGGCCGATGGGGACTTTCGTGCAGGCATGCTCCCCTTAGAGGAAGTGGAACGCCGATATGTGGAGTGGGCGGTGGGCCAGTGTGACGGCAACCGAAGCCAGGCCGCACGGATGCTGGGGATTGGGAGGAACACGCTCGCGACCAAACTCAAGGAGTAACCATGACTCGCGTGGAGCTCGAGGAAGGGATTTGGACCGCCGATGGCCTGCTCAGCAGCGAGGAGTGTGAGCACCTGATCCTGGAGGGAGAACGCCTGGGATTTGCGTTTGCTCCCGTCACGACGAACGCCGGCATGGTGGATCGCCCCGACATCCGCAACAACGATCGAGCGATGGTGGACGCGCCTGAGTTGACGGAATGGCTTTGGAAGCGGTTTTCTCCGTTGGTGCGGGCGGACGAGATCGAGGGATGGACGCCCGTAGGCCTCAACGAAAGACTACGTTGGTACCGGTACACCGTGGGGCAGAGGTTTAAGCCGCACTACGATGGGGCTTTTGTACGGTCACGGGAGGAGCGCAGTTTTTGTTCGGTGCTGTTTTATCTGGACGAGGG
>SYKL01000026.1 GCA_005797785.1 Pseudomonadota bacterium
CGAGGTCACGAAGCGATCAAAAGAACGGGTAAGGTCGCCGATTTCGTCGGAGCGGGGGATGGCGATCTTGGTGTGGACGTTGGCGCTATCCATCGAGTGAATGACAGATTTTAGTGGCAGGACGAGATTTCGGGCCGTCATCACACCGATGGTGAACTGCATGCCAACCACCAGCAGGGCAACGCCAATGACGGCCCAGGTGAACGCGGCGATGTCCTGGTGGATCGTGTCTGTTTCAGATTGTGATTGGAGGGTACCGTGGTCGACGATCTTCTCGACGGCCTGGATGGCGGCGTCGCAGGCTTGGTCGTATTCGGACATGGCTGCATCGCCTGCCTCCTTTCCTTCTCCATAGGCGGCTTTCATGCGAATACCCTTCTCTTGCATGGCCGGCAGCGAGTCCTCAAGGTCCTTGATGGCGGCGAGAGCCTCCGGACTGTCGGAAAGAAGTACCTTTAGACGCTCAATGTTGTCGCTTGCGTGGTCCATGGCCTTCTCAGCTTCCCGGGTGCCTTCGTCATCCTGAACGAGGGCGGCGTCGGTAAGAAACTGCCAGATGTTGGCCACGTCGAGCTGAAGGGACCGTGAAACGCTCACCATCTCGTGGGCTCGGTCAAGCTGATCTACGTCCTCGGAGATCTCGTGCAGCACGTACAGATTTGTGACAATTACAACAATGAATAACGCCACGCCGGCGCCAAACGCCGCGATCAACTTTGTGCCGATGGTCCATTTCCAGCCTGTCATGAGACCCCTTCACGAGTCTAGGGCCGCGTTGTGAATCCATTCAAGTCGAGGGTCGTCTTTTTATGAAAGAGATGTAAGGTCGTGCACAGAGGAGCAGGTTTTACGCTAGGGCGAATGGTAAAAGCGCTTTACTGTTTGTGCCAAAGGGGCGAACTCCGGAGAGTGAGTTCCCCCCTAGGGAGCGGGAAATGGGGCGATGTCGCCCCATTCGTGAGGGCGCTAGCGTTTCTTGCTCTTAGCAGGCTTCTTGGTGAGGGACTTGTAGGTGTCGTCGGAGCTGTCCCAAATCAGCGCGCTGACTTGGGTGCCTGCAAGTTCTAGAGCTTCGGCCTTCGTTTTTGGCGTGGCGGTCGCGAGAGCCGCGTCAACGCTGGCGATCAGGTCGTTCGCTTTGGTGACCGCGTCATTGCGCCGGCTGTCGTCCGAGCTTTTCAGGCTTAGACCGTTCAGCTTTTGGACGTTCGCGCGAACACCGTCGAGCTTGGAATCGATCTCCTCCAATTTGGCCAGAACTTCCAACTTGGCGTTGGCTTCCTTCATTTTTTCGGCCTTGGCATCTTCATCGGTCAGTTTCCCAGCGGCATCCCAGAGGGACTGCGCTTCGGTGTGTTCCGCAGCGAGCAGCGGATCAAAACCCGGCCACCGGGATTTGTACTCGACCATCGCGGCTTCGTGATTTTTCCAGTACTGCTCTTCATTTTTGGCGTTTGGACCGCAAGCGAGCAGCACCGAGCTGACGAATGCGGCGAAACCGAGGTGTTTGAGGGCGGTGCGAAGGTTGGACATGGTGACTCTCCTTTATGTTGGACAAACGCGACAAACAGCGGGGTGCGGAACGGGTGTTCCGAGGCGGTGCCTTCGTTGGCGTTGGACACTCCGCGGATTTGTGGAGGTCGGCTGCCGTTCGTTTCGCTGCTCAGCCCTAGATGCGGGGCGGGCGGCCAAGTCGCATTTTTTCTTTACAGGGAGTCAAGTTTTTATGTATTGGGCGGCAAAGCAGGAGAACCGCTCGTGTGAGTGTCCACCGCCGCCGAATCCGCTATCCGATCCGGCTTCGCGTCTGCAGTACGCGAAGAACACTGGCTTCGAGCTGGCTTTCCAGGAGTCGCATAATGCTCGCCATCTCGTCGGGATCGACTTTGAGGCGCTCGCGCATCAGCTGTTGGGTGGATTTCAACAGGATTTCGCGGCCGCTGGCGGCCCATCGGGCGGCGGTGGCACGATGAACGCCGTAAATGGTGCCGATCTGATCGATGGAGAGTCCGTCGGCGACCTGATACCGAAGCACGGCGCGCTCGCGATCCGGGAGTTGCCTGGCCGCATCTGCGAAGGCGGTCTTGAATTCGGCGCGGTATTTCTGTTTTAGGAAGGCGAGTTCCGGATCGAGAGCGGCATCCGCAAACCGGTCCGCCATCGGTTCGTCAACTTCCTTTACTTGTTTTCGAATCAGCTCTAAAGCGAGCCGTGAAACGACCACCTTGAGGAAGGCCGCCAAGGGTCCATTCCCCTTGTAGCCGGCGATCTTGGGGGGCGCTCCGTCCTTTGCGACGAATAGGTGCTCATGAAGCTTCTGTTTGGCGTCGGCGTGAATCTCTTGGTTGTGGGAGACCTTCGCCAGAACCTTATCGAGATCGGGTTGGAACGCCTGATGCACGTACACGATCGCCTGTGTCGAACCGCGCAGGCAGGCGCAGGTGACGAACAGGTCTTCGAGGTGTAGGCTCCGCAGGGAAACACAGCTTTGGGGCACACGATCCATCACGTGGCCCGCGTAAGCCGCGGGTGGAACATCCCACGAAGGCCAACGCTGGGTGGCTTTGAGCCAAGCATCCTCGAGGACCGAGGACTCGTTCTTCCAGGCGGGAGGTAGACTTTCCGACAATTGTGCTGCGATGGACATCGGAGCCTCGGACGGTGGACCCTTCGGCGAACGCTCCGTTATAGCCAATTGGTTGGGGGTCGGCTGCGTGTTTGAAGGCATTCGCTCAATGTGAGGCTTCGATGCCTTCGATTTCTTCGAGCGTGAGTTTACGGTCTTTGGTGGCTTTGTTCACAGCGGTCTGCAGGCCAGCGATCCGGAACAATCCCAATTGCCCTTTGAACAGCCGGATCTGTTCTCGCTGGAACATTCGCTCCATGCGCGGCCAAAGGGGGTCTGTGCCGCACTTCGCTTTCGCATCGGCCCGCAGCTCGAAGAAGTCTTTCACCGGTGGGCCGCCTATCCCATCTATCGCTGAAAGGAAGACGATACTTAGGTAGGTCCCACCGCAACATAGCAGGATGAGCGCGAGGGTGGTGACCACGGTGCCGAGGCCACAGCCGGATCCGGCGAACGCGAACACATTCCAACCGGAATTGGGAGAGGACTCCAGTAATGCCAGCAATTCCAACATCGAGGGGTGCCGGGTTTCGGGGCGGGCGTGGAGGCCTTGGGTGATTGCGAGCCGCTGTCGCCTTGAAATTCCGCTTCGGAAGGGGAAGGTGACCTTGTCCTGGAGAATGGAGTCATAGACTTCGTCGCTGCTGCCGCCCCGAAAGGGACGCTTGTCGTACAGCGCCTCGTACAGCGCCACGCAGAAACTAAATTGATCGGATTTCGCATCGGCTTTTCGGCCGCGGTGTTGCTCCGGGGACATGTAGGCCGGGGTGCCGAGCACCACGCCGGTTTGCGTGAGGGAGGATAGGGGACCGGCAATTCTTAGTGAACGCTGAAACTCCTCTTCGGACATTTCTTTGGCGAGGCCGAAGTCGCCAACCCGAACCCGGCCGTCGTTGCCGACCAACACATTTCCGGGTTTGAAATCCCGGTGCACGATGCCGGCGCGATGGGCGGCGGCGAGACCTCGGCCCGCCTCGCAAAAGATGCGGATGATTTGGTCTTTCGGACGGTTCTGTTCTGCGAGCCACTCCTGGAGCGTCACCCCGTCCACAAATTCCATGGCGATGAAGTCAACGCCGTTCGCTTCGCCGACCTCGTACACCGCGACAACGTTGGGATGGGTGAGTTGTGCGAGGGTTTTAGCTTCGCGGACCAGCCGGTCGCGATCGTCGGGTCGGTCGGGGCGGCGAAGCACTTTTAACGCAACTCGGCGTTCCAAGTGGGTATCGAAGGCGGCGTACACCACGCCCATGGCTCCAGAGCCGAGGGTGTTCAGCAGTTGGTAGCGGCCGATGTACTGGAATTCCGGTTCTTCGTCGGAGGACTGGAGGGACCCCATCAATTCCCGACACGCTTCGCAGGTCTCCGCATGCAACGCGAGGATTCGGCGTTGCTCTGGGGAGAGGGTGCCTTCGATCAAGGCGGCGAAGTCTTCGTCGGTTGGGCAGTTCATTCCACATTCCGCATGTGGTCCGCAAACCGCGCAAAAGCCCCAAACAGATCCGATCGCAATTGGCCGTCAGCGACCGTCTCGTCCAACGCGACCGACATGCACAACAACCACTGCTCCATCTCGGAAATACCGATTTGAAACGGGAGATGGCGCGCCCGCATCCGGGGATGCCCGTACTTTTCGATGTACAGGGAAGGTCCTCCGAACCAACCGGAGAGGAATTCAAACAGTTTCTCCTGGATTTGCTGGAGATCGCCGTGGTGCATGGCCCGGATGCCGGCGGCGTGCGGATTGGTGTCCATCTCCGCGTAGAAGGCGGCGACCAACCGGCGAACTCCGGGTTCTCCGCCGATGCGGTCGTAGATCGAAGGTTCGGTCATGGGTTCCTCGTTCGGGAAGGTAACCCTGCCACAGGGGAGTGGACATCTCCTCTTTCCCCCGCTACTCTGGGCGCAAGGAGGAAGGTATGCGCACGATTGTCGCCCACCGGTCCTCCACCCGCGTCTAGACCGGCGTTGGTGGACTGACCGCAAAACCCATTTCGCGGACGATGACTGTCCGCGTGGTTTGCCGTGCCGTTTCGGCCGGTGGTTCCTTCCTTTCCATTCGTTCGGGGTTGCCCGTGCAAGCATTGCTGTCGTTGGGCTGCGGCCCGACTTTTGTGTGTCAGTTGTCCGTAGAAGAGTTGGAAGAAAGCAGAGTAGGTCGAGTGGTGTTCGAGTCGCATGGCCATGTGACTTTGGCTTCCCCTGAGGGAGAATTGCGGGCGATCCTCGCTCCACAGGTCCGCGATCGGTATGACCGGATCGTGGTCGGCGATTGGGTCGTGTGGACGCGCGGGGATCCGGTGGTGGTGCAACGCCGCTTGGAACGCCAATCGATGATTCGACGCCGCGATCCCGGAGGAGGAACGCAGGTGATCGCCGCCAATGTGGATGTGGCGTTGCTGTGTTTGCCGGCGGACGAGCCAGTGAATGTGCGGCGTTTGGAGCGGTGGTTGGCGGTGGCCAATGATGCGGATGTCGAGTTGGTGGTGGTGTTGACCCGGTCGGACTTGGGAGATCCGGAGGTGGCTCGCGCCGAAATCGCCAACATCGCCGATCTCCGCACGGTGCCGGTCAGTGCCATCGCCGATCGGGGCAGGGAAGCCTTGATGGAGGTGATCGAACCTCGAAAAACGGCCGTCTTGTTGGGGCAGTCCGGCGTTGGAAAATCGACGCTCACGAATTGGCTGCTGGACCGAAGCGTGCAATCAACCGGAGGGATCCGGGACGATGGCCGCGGCAGGCACACCACCACCGCGCGACAGCTGTTTGGGTTGGCGAACGGCGGTTGGTTGCTGGACAATCCAGGGGTTCGTTCGGTGGGATTGCTGGACGAAAGTGCGTTGTCCAGCGTGTTCGCCGAGGTGGATGCGTTGGTGGAGCGCTGCCGTTTCCGGGATTGCCACCACGATGCTGAGCCCGGTTGTGCCGTTCAACAGGGCCTGATCGAGGGAGCCCTGGACCCGGATCGGCTGGCCGCTTGGCGGAAACTCCAGCGGGAGATCGCCTATGAGGCGCGGCGGGAAGATCCAGCGTTGCAGCGGGCGGAACGGGACCGTTGGAAGCAGCGGCACTTGGAGCAGCGCCGGCGGTACAAGGCGAAGGAATAGTAAAGAAGGTTGACGATTGCGGCGCTAGTAAAGCGACAATGCTGTCGTTTTACTGTGGTATGCTTAGCGTGCCCTGCCATCTTGGAGAGACTCAATGCGTTCACTTGTTCCTTTGCGCCAAAGTTCTCTTACGGTCGCCGCACTCCTGGTGTTTGGAGCTGCTTCGAGCTCTGGCTGTGGAGCCTCTGGAGTGGATGGGGCGGATGGCGCTCCGGGCGCGGACGGAGCGCCTGGAGCGGACGGAGCACCCGGCGTGGATGGGGCGGACGGAGAAAATGGCGCCCCCGGGGCGGACGGACACTCCGGTCGCACTGTGATTCGGCTCACGTGGGATGCAAACCTTGACTACTGCTTCGACGAGCAAGAGCAGCCAATTGCAGAATGCTGTCCGACCGGATTTACGTTTGTCGGTACGACCCTGTACGCGGATTCCCTCTCGATGCGCGCGCTGATCTGTGTTGAGGATGCAGGCACGGGCCGGACGCCATTGGTGGTTGATTACTCTGCAGCAGGCGAAAACTGTAGTTTTGTTGAGGAGGATTGTTGCCCCGCTGGCTTTGAGTTCTTGGGGATCCAGCAGAGCTCATGGAGTGCACCGGCGGTGTGTTTGGAGACTCTGGACTAGCCCTTTCCACGGCCGAGCCTGCCCTAATCCGCCCGACCGATGTACGACAGGAAGAAACACATCTCCTGATCGGTGTTTTCGCCGTAGGTGACCGTTTCCGGCGGGTCGGACGGCTGATTGGGATTCGCGTCGGTGTTGTCCCAGGTGCAACGGGTGGAAACGCTGTCTTCGGGTTCGATGCGGATCGGATCTTCGAGCATGTAGGTGAGCTGGTTGTGGAAGTCCCAGCGCTCGGATGCGACCACGCATTCGGAGCCGCCATTGGGGGATTCCACGGTCATCTCGTATCCGACCGCGAGCTGGTGCATGTGAGGGAAAACGCCGAAAATTTCGAGCGGGACACTGTAAGGGTTGTTGAGCGAGTCGGATGCCGACTCGACCTCATCGGCGGGGATCGAGAATCCGGTCGGTCCGAGCGGCTCCATGTAGATGGGGGTGAGTTCCTCGGTCACCGCGCGCAGATCGTAGCCGGAGGCGTCGCTGTAAGTCTGGGCCGGATCGCCATAATAGTGAAGTTGCACGACCAGCGTGTCGGTCGGCTCGATCTTTACGCCGCGTCCTTCCGGCATTTCCGTGGCCGGCATCCCGGGACCCCAAGCGTGCAACGGCTCCCAGTCGGCACCCTTGATCGGATTTTCGCACGGGAAACCACCGGAAACATCGTTGATCCCGTAGGATTCGCCAACGTCGCCGTCGGGGTCTCGGAACAGCAGCAGATGATGGAGGATTTCAGGGTTGTCCACGATCGTGTCAAACCCCGTCACATAGAGCGTTTCGACGGCGTCGGTCTCGACCACAAAACACCGGTAGGCATTCCAACTGTCGTCGATCTCCACCGTATGTTGTGGGGATGGAAGGGCATAGTTGGTGTCGGTGAGGTGAAGGGCGTAGTCTTGAGGCACCACGGCATCGGCGGGGTCGCCCTCGGCGGCGCCACCAGCAGCCCAGTCGGCGAAAAGCTGAACTTCTTCGGAGGAAATGTTCATGCCTTCATGGCCTTGGTATTCGGCGCAGGAGGGATTGGCGACCGCGGGGGGCATGGCTTCGATGCCGACATACCCCGCGATCAGATCCGCTTGTGGTGCGGCGCTCTCATAGGTCGAAAAGTCGGCGTTGCCGATGCCGCCGCCGTCGTGGCAACGCCAGCACACCCGGTTCATCACCGGCTCGATGTCGCCGTACCACGTGACGTCCGTGGAAACGACGGTGTCCGTGGTTGGTGACGTTTGAAGAAGCTCATCGTCGCAACCCAATAGAGTCAACCCAATCGACAGCCACATCCTGCCCCCATCCTCCATCTTCTACACTGAGGCGGTCCCCGGCGCCGTACCGTGCGCCGCCTGGGATACACTTTTGACGGCCGATCCGGGTTCGCGGTAGGAATAGTAATCTTGTTTACTATTTCTTTCGGACCGCGAAATAGGGGCCGCAATGGCCGTCTTCGTGGGTGAATGCCATCGTCCAGGCCGGATCCCGCGGAAACACCAGCAAGTCCGCGCGCAACGGGCGCAGGTTGGGTAGAGGACCGGTGCATTCGTAGCCGAAACTGGCTGCTTTCCACGCGGACAAAAGGAACCACCGGCCTTTGACGGCCTGCCGCTCGTATTCATGCTGGGCGGGGTCGAATTCTAGGCTGGGATGAACGCCGAAACTGAACCGATGCCACAGGTAGTCGTCGGTCACCGGATGGTTGTCGGCGGTCCGCTTCGGCGCGCGAAAAGCTGCGGTCCATTGGGAGTGAACCAGACTCCATTCGGCTTCGGCGAGCGGCCGATACGCCACCGCCGCCGCATCCAGGACGGCTTCAAGGCGCTGCACATAGGCGGTCGCGGTTTTCTTGTTCATGGAGATCCTGTAGAATGCACGAATACCCTATCCTTTGGTATGGGCTGGGAACAACCGCAACGGGAGGCGCATGAAACGCTGGGTCAATGTCGTTCTTCTCGCGGCGATTGTGGTCGATAGCGTGCTGCCGTTGATGGCGCTGTTTGCCCCGCAGCTGTGGTTTCAGATCCTGCACGGCACCGCAGATCAGCCCGAACAACATGCGTTTTTGCTGCGATGTGCGGCGCACTGGGTGGCGTTCTTGATCGTCCAGTTGGTGGCGCTCCCCTTGTGGCGAAAGCGCCCGGAGATGCTGTTGATCGTCGCGGGGGCGCGGTTTTCGGACGTGCTCACCGATGTTACCTATTTGGTGAGCAGTTCGACTTCCCCGTTGGGAACGGCGCTGTTGATGAGTCCGCCGTTCTTCAATGCGGGAATGGCGGCGGTGTTGTTGTTGGCATACCGCGAACGCTAGCAACGAAAACCATGGTAGTCTGCCGCTGGAGGTCCGATGTGGCCTGTGCTTTGGGCGACGGCTGCGCTGGCCGGTGAACCGCAGTGGTGGCTGTTCAACCGGTTGGGGGTGGCGTACAACCCGCTCGGAGCGATCGACGATTTTCGCGCGGAGGTTCGCGCGCCGCTTCCCTGGGAACAGCCGGGGAGCTTGTTGCTCGATGGCACCTATGTCGGCGGAGGGCTGGGGTTGGAGGTTTCGCCGGCCTATTTGCGGGTGGGGCCGCGGTTCAGCGTTCAGCCAGTGGCGTTTTTTGATGTCACCGGGCAGGCGCGCCTGCTGTATTACTTTGGAGTGTTCGACGATTTGATGGGATTTGATGATCTCGATGTCGACTACGATGATGCAGCGCGCGCGACGCATTCCGAGGATGCTTACCCCGCGCTCGGGCTCGATGTAGATCTCAGACCCGAGCTAAAAATCAAGGTTGGGCACTTCTTTGCGGTCGACCAATGGGAGTTTCATTACTACCGGTTGCCCGGGACCGAGCCGTATGTGTTTGAGCCGTACATCCATCTGTTGATGGCGAGGCAGGATGTGACGTTCACCCACGATGCGGTGGTAGGCGCATTCGTCTGGGATCCGCCGGATCGAAGGGAATTCATCGTGGCGGCGATCTCCGAAAATACCCACGCGGTGGCGACGCGCGATCACTCTTGGAGTGTGGGCCCGTTGGTGGCGTTCTCCGTTTCCAATCGCTTTGCGGTGCCCAAGTTCGCCGTGTTGTCTAGGATCTATATCCGCGATCAGACGCTGACGATACCGTCGGTGTACGTGGCGATCGCCGCGGAATGGGAGGTTGGACTGCCGATGCGGTGACGACTACCAGTCGGTTGCCCAATCCCAGGCGGAGGATGCAGCGCTTCCGATCGCACTTCCCGCGCTGGAAACAGCGTTGACGGCGGAAGAGGTGAGGTTGGTTCCGGGGCCGGCCAGCGCGCCGGCGGCGCCGAAGCTCACGCCATTGGCCAAGGCCATGAGCGGATCTTCGCTCTTGAGGTCGAAGCTCACCGGGCCGATGTCGGCGCCCAAGCCATACTCTCGGAAGCCATCGCCGTCCTCGTCGCCCCAGTGGAGACGGCCGGCCGCGCCGACGCCGGCGCCTACGCCCAACCGGGCCATGCCGCCTTGGTTCGTCTGCGCGTTGTTGTAACCGCCTTCGACGGCCCCTTGAACGATGTACGCGCCGGCACCCAATTGCGCGCCACGATCGGGGTTTACACTGGCTTCCGCGTCGAAACCGAAGGCGTCTGCGCCACCTTGAATGTAGCCGCCCGAGCCGGACTGGCCGTAGCCGCCGGAAAGGCCGGCGACTTTGCCGTGTGCGCCCGCGCCATGCCACGCGGTGCCGTCATCTTCGCTGCGTGCGCCGACAAACCCGCTTCCCTGAAGCAAGCCCGCCTCGATGTGGCCGCCGTTGGCCGTGCCAGCGCCACCCACGATGCCGAACCCGCCTTCATATCCATATGGTAAAGCGCCTTGACTAACTTCATTTCCGTAGGCGTAACCCGCAGAAGGCTGGTATTGGCCGGGGCGGGAACCGCGTTGGCCTGTGCGTTGGTAGCGACCGGGCATGAAGACTCCGCGATGCTGAGGGGGCATCGGGTGGGGTTTAGGGGCACTATGCTTCGAATTTTGCCGATCGTCAATTGCATTCGTGCTATGGGTGCGACTGTCGACCTGGAGCGCGCATTGTTTGGGCTCAGCGTGTTTTGGACCGTGGTGATTGTGGCGAGTTCGATCCTGGGGGGGCTGGTGGTGATCGCCGCCGCTTCCGTGTTGTTCTTCAAGGTTCGACGGGATCAGATCCGCAGCAAGTAGCTTCCGTTAGGCCAACGCGAATACCACCAGCGCGGCCAAGCCGACGACGGCAAAGCCGGCGATGACCGCGGTGAGCAGCGCGCCGATCAGCACGAACCTCCAGTTCGGTGTGTTGGCGCTCATGATTTCGCCCGGATCTTAGTCTCAAAGGCGCCGCCGATCCGAAACCGATCGTAAGGATGAGAAACCGTGCACGACGAACCTCGTTCTTGAACGGCCGCCTGGATCGCCGCGAGATCGTCCCATCCCCATTGGCGGCAGGCGTCGAGCCCGGTGTCGGCCCCGGTCCGTAGAAAGTCCGTTCCTTCGGGGTACCATTCGGCGCCGCCTTCGGAATACAGCACCAGACTGCCGCCGCCGGTGGCCGTGACCAAACCGGCGAGAAAGGAGGCGTTATTGTCGGCATTTTCAGCGGGGAGAACCCACTCTTCGGTGGGCCGCAGGAGGAACTCCCACCCAAATTCGATCTGTGTGGATCGCTCTTGCCGGCGGGTGGCGAACACCGGCGACAGGGTGCCAAAACGTTCGCGGATGGCGGCCGCGGTTTCGCTGTTGCGCCAGGAGGTTCCGTTCGCATCGGTCGCGCTGTCGACGTGAACCAACGCGGATTTGCCGTGATCGGTGAGGATGTACGTGTTTCCGTTCCAGCCGATCCGCTCGGGGTCTTCCCCAAAAAACGGCGCGGCGGTGACGGAGCCGTTTCCGAATGCAACGCTCTCCCCGTGGGCGAGCGGAAACACCTTGGTGAACCCTAATGTCGCCAGGAAAGCGGCGGTTCGAACGGTCAGCTCGCCGGACTCGGCCGCCGGAACGTAGATAGGCAAGCGCTTGTCTAACTTGAGCAGCGTTTCCGGGTTGACGTGATCCCAATGGTGGTGGGTGATGAAGATCGCGGCGATCGGCGGCAGATTGGCGATCGCGGGCGCGGGCGTGCGATCCAGCGAACTTCCCGGCGGAAACCAGGGATCGATCAATACCGCATGCCCATCGAGGTTTGCGAGCAGGGTGGCATGCCCCAAATGCAGCACCGATCCCGGCGGAACCGCGTCGGCGAGCGAGGGTTGCGTCGGAGCGTTGACGATCATGCCGAGTCGAAGGGCCTGTTCCCACAGGGAACGCACGGCTTCCGGTGCTTGTTCCATGAGGGCGACCGTGGGGCCGAACTCCACACCGTTGGCCAACCGACCGAGGGCCAAGGCCACCTGGTGCGCCATGATGGGAGAGTTCACCGCCACTCTGGCGTGCGGCAGCCCGAGTGCGCGCTCCGGCCGGCGATCCGCCCACAGGGTGATCTCGGAGAGTCCATATTGGAACTCCGACTCTTGCAACGGAACCAGAGGTACAAACCGATCTTCCGACCACTCCAGGATTGCATCCAACGGGGGTTGGGCGACCTCATTGCGTGCGAGGTGGACCAGACGTGCGCGCATTTCTTCGAGGTTCGGAACTTCCTTTCGGGCGACCGCCGCACGCAACATCACAAACCACGCCAACCGCAGCCGGGTGGCGAGCTCCTGCAGGGGTCCCAGTCGAAACGGAGGAACAAAACCGGAGATCGGCAGCGAGGTTTCCGGGAGCACTTGAACCGTGCGCGAACCGTGCGCCGACGCCCGCCGGTATTTGCCGTTTCGGTACCGGAGATCGAGCGCCACCCCCGGGGCGAGCGCGACCTTTTGTTCGGGAGCGAACGGCGCGGTGGATTCTGTTTCCAGCACTCCAATTCGCGCGAGAAACGCTGCATCCACCGATCCGCCGGTCGCAAGTGCGCCCACCGCGGCCAGCGTTTCCGGCGTGGCTTCGAGCTCCCGTTCACCAAGGAAGATTCGCGTGATCCGTCTGCCGTTGATCGGAGTGGTTTCGATCCGAAGGGGCTGGGTCAGGGAAGCGCGCACGAACACCTCGGCGCCACTCTACCTCGCCGCGGCTTGGACGAATGCAGGCCAGTGGATCCACGGTGCAACAATTTGCTCAGGTCACCGCGCGCGCCACCGATGTGGATCGCAGCACGGGAGGTACCTTTGGGCGCGCTCCAATGGGTCGTTGCGGACTCGCATTCTGCGATGTCCACGGATCGGAATGGGCCGAGCAGGGACCCCTCGCACCTAGTGGCGCGGGTGTTACTCGCCTTGTACGACGATGACGGCGGCGAGGCAAAACAGGCGTTGCAGGTGCTGGCTGCGACCCCCCCGAGTCTCTTGCTGGGTGCCTTGCACGATTGGACCATCGCGCGGCTGCACCGTCACGGCGCCACCCGCGAACTCCAGTGCTTTGAGCATTTTCGGATTGCCGCCTCGCACGAGCCGAGCCTTCCCGCGCAATTGGTCGTACTGGCGGGATTGGTGGCCGCGCGGTGGACCGGCTAGTGGTCCAGTGGCAAACCTACGGGTAGGGCGGCGGATTCTGGGCGCGCCGGCTGTCGCCGTCGGCCCTTGCGGGGCTCGGCCGTTCGGCCTCGGTCGCTGCGCGACCCGCCGTGCGGCCCCTCCAGCGCCTCGCGCATGGAGTGCAGGTTTGCACCCTTGACCCGCCGCCTGCAGTGGGTGAAACAGGCGCGCGCATGGAGTTCAAATGCACGCCTCGCTGGTCGCCAAGTTGTCGGATCTTGCACGAACCTCTCCGGATCGGGTGGCCATGAAGGCTCGCGTCGATGGATCCTGGAAATCGTGGACGTGGGGGGAGTACCACTCCGAGGTGCGCGCGATCGCCAAGGGATTGTTGGCGCTGGGGCACCAGGTCGGCGACGGCGTGGCGTTGGTCGGGAAAAACCGCCCCGAATGGGTGTTCTGTGAACTTGCGATCATGGCGTTGCGCGGTCCACCGGCACCGATCTATACGACGAACACCGCCGACCAAGTGGCGTTCATTGTCGACAATTGCGGTGCGCAGATCGCGATCGGTGACGACGATGAGCAGATCGACAAATTCCAAAGCTCGATCGCCGAAGGGAAGATGAAGTGCGCGCACCTGATCACGATGGGCGCGTCCAAGGAGGGAGTGAAGTCGCTCGAAGATTTGAAGGCCCTCGGTACGGCCGTTCCGGATTCGGTTCTCGACGAGCGGATCGCAGGCATCACCCTCGAGGAAACCTGCCTGTTGATTTACACCTCGGGCACCACCGGCACTCCAAAAGGGGTGCAGCTCACCCACCATGCGATCGCTTCGTTGATGGACGCGATCCGCGAGCGGTTTTCGCCGATTTGGGACAACTATCGCGTGGTCAGCTACCTGCCGCTCTGCCATGTGGCCGAGCAGATCTTCACCACGTTCACGCATTTGCATACCGGCGGGGAAGTCTGGTTCTGTCCGGATTTGAAGGAGATCAAAGACTACCTCGCCGAGTCGCACCCGACCGTGTTCTTGGGCGTGCCCCGCGTGTGGGAGAAATTCCAAGCGGCGTTGGAAGCGCGCCTCGGAAGCGCCACCGGCGTCAAAGCGGCGCTCACGAAGTGGGCGCGCAACACCGAGTTGACCAGCTTCAAGGAAGAGGTCCGCCTTGGGAAGCCGGTGACATCGATTTCACGGAAGCTGGCGAACCGGTTGGTGATCCGGAAGGTGAAAGCGGCGCTCGGACTCGATCAGTTGATGCTCGCGGCCTCGGGTGCGGCGCCCATTTCCGTGCACACGCTCGAGTTTTTTGCGTCGCTCGGGATCGTGATCCACGAAGCGTACGGCATGAGCGAAACCGTCGGCGTGGTGACCATTTCTCATTACGGCCGGCCGCGGTTTGGAACGGTCGGATCCGCGATCAAAGGGGTTCAAGTGCGGATCGCCGAGGATGGCGAAGTTCAGGCAAAAGGCCCGGTGATCACCAATGGTTACTACCGGATGCCGAAGGAGACCGCCGAATTGTTCAGCGACGATGGCTGGTTGTGCACCGGTGATCTGGGCGAGATCGACGCCGATGGCAACCTCAAAATCACCGGCCGGAAGAAGGACATCCTGATCACCGCCGGCGGAAAGAACATCGCACCCGCAGAGATGGAAGCCTACATTCAGACGATCGTTGGGGTGGCCCAGGCGGTGGTGGTCGGCGATCGCAAGCCGTACTTGTGCGCATTGGTCACCTTGGACGTGGAGGCGCTTCCTGCGTTGCGGACGGCGACCGGTGCGGCGGCGGAAGATGTGGCGGGGTTGTCGCAGGATCCAAAGGTGCAACAATGGATCTTCGCGCAGGTCGAAAGTTCGTGCAACGCGCGCATCGCGAGCTACCAGACCA
This sequence comes from Pseudomonadota bacterium, assembly GCA_005797785.1. GTDB lineage: Bacteria > Myxococcota_A > UBA796 > UBA796 > SYKL01. Next base: position 14,734 of record SYKL01000026.1, read on the forward strand.
TCAAGAGGATCACCGTGTTGCCGAATGAATTTTCCGTGGATGGGGGCGAGCTCACTCCGACGATGAAACTGCGCCGAAATGTGGTCGCGAAGAAATACGCCGACACCATCGAGCAATTGTTTGTCTGATCCAACCGGGGCAACGCTGCAGTTCGACGGAACCGTAGCCACGATCCGCATCGACCGATCTCCGGGCAACCGGTTTTCGTTTGGGTTGATGGTTCAGCTGCAGGGGATCCTGATCGACCTCGCCAACCGCGGCGATCTGCGTGGGGTGGTGCTGGTCGCCGGCGGGTCGGATTTCAGCTTTGGCGCCGATCTCACCGATCCGGATCTGGCGGTGCGGATGTCGGGCGGCACGCTTGGCCAGCGCGAAGTGGCGGCGCTCGGCGAGGAGATCATCGATCGGTGGTGCGGACTGCCGGTGCCGACAGCGATCGCCGCGCGGGGACGCTGCATTGGCGCGGGCGCGTGTTTTTTGGTGGGCGCGGATTTTCGGTTTGTGGCGCCGGATCTGCGGGTGCAATTTCCGGAGGTCGATCGCGGGTTGCACCTGAGTTGGCGGATTTTGCCGCGGTTGGGAAGGGAGTTCGGTTGGCCGCTGGCCCGGCGGCTCGCGTTGACCGGGATCGGCGTGGGGGTGGAGGCGTTGCCGGCTGCGTCCGTCCAAGTGTGCACCGATCCGGAAGCCGAAGCGTTTGCGTTTGCACGTTCGCAAGCAGCGAAACCCCCGTTGGCGGTTCGCGCGATCACCGAGGTGTTCCGCGCCCACGACCGCGCCGATCGGGAGCACACCCACGGGGATGTGGACGCCTTTGCCAGCACGGCGAGTTCGCAGGATTTTGCCGAAGCGATTGGCGCGTGGTTTGCGAAGCGTCCGGGGAATTACACTGGCCGGTAGGAGCCCCGATGTCCGCGATCCCCGGTGTGTTGTACGTCCCGCGGTTCTTGAAGAACCACGAATCGGTGTTCGAATGGGCGGTGAAGCACGTCGATTGGGACGATCGGATCCGCGCGCGAAAGACCGCGAGCTATGGCCTTCCGTACAACTATGCGGGATTGGAATACCTGGAGCGGCCGTTTCCACCGGTGCTGGACAAGGTGCGGGTTCGGGCGAGCCAGTACCTGGGGTTCGACGCAAACAACTGCCTGCTCAACTATTATCCGGACGGGCATTCGCGCATGGGTTGGCACGCGGATCGGACTGAGGGTCTCCGCGGCGGGGTGGTGATCCTGTCGTTGGGTTTGACGCGAAAGCTGAAGTTTCGACGCATCGCCAACCTGGAAGAGCGGCACGATTATGAGCTCGAATCCGGCTCGCTCCTGTACCTTCCGCCCGAAGTGCACTTGGAATGGCACCATGCGTTGCCGCGGTGTTCGAAGCCGTTGCCGAGGGTGAGCCTGACGTTTCGGTCGCTGGCAGTCTGAGCTTGTGATCGCGGTGGAGGCGGATCGGCGCTTCCGGACGCGGATCAGCGTTCCGGTGCGCCGGGATCGGCGGATCCGGACGCGGATCAGCGTTCCGGCGCGCCGGGATCGACGGATCCGGACGCGGATCGGTGCTCCGGCGTGTCGGGATCGACGGATCCGGACGCGGATCGGTGCTCCGGGGTGTCGGGATCGGCGGATCCGGACGCGGATCGGTGCTCCGGGGTGTCGGGATCGGCGGATCCGGACGCGGATCGGTGCTCCGGGGTGTCGGGATCGACGGATC